>JAYYJC010000465.1:0-10000 GCA_036146655.1 Myxococcota bacterium
CTAGAGCGGTTGACATACTGATTCTTTCCAGCTGTCAGCATCCCTAGAGGTGTACAGCACATAGGTACATTTTTGATTGGGTTTGACCTCAAGGCGCATCATTTTGGTACTGATGGATGTATTGCTAAAGCGGGTTTTCAACTTTCCCGCCTCTACGTTGCGAATGATAAAGGAGCCGAACCCGTCCCACTCATGACTCTGACCTTCTATTGGAACTCGGACGGTCGCAGCCCCACCTCTGTCCAAGGTTAATGTAACGGTTCCCGCATTTTCTGTGTGCTCGAGATCAATCATCATACCCTGTGTTTTTGGAACCACTGTGACCGCTTCATTGGCCGAAGCAGAGGCATCAGAGTGTCCGCCACTGAGCGCAAACCATACTGCCCCCAAGCCCACAACCCCAAAAAGGACAACAGCGCATATCGCCAGAATCATCATCTGCTTGGAACTGGGAGAAACGGTGGGTGGAGCCTGCGCAACAGATGCATTTAAAGGTTCCATTTCAGTTGATAAATCCACAGTTGGATGACTGTACTTTGATGGTTCAGGTACAATTTCTGACGATTGTTCAATTCCAAATGAATCGCTTGCGGAGGTCGCTGGCTGCGATTTGACCGGATACTGATCACTGGGTTCAGACATCAGCATTTGGGTTGCAACACTGCTTTCTTCAATGTCTAGATCTGTCAAATCAACAGAAGATTCTGATTTGTCGTCTTCTGGTAACGGCATAGTGACTTCAGCCGGAGAGAGTGACAAATGAGGGCTGGATTGATCATAAACATCAGACATGTCTTCAATAATAAAATCGCTTTTAATGACATAAGGGTCATCCACAACCGAATTTTCTGATAGAAACGCATCTCGACAAGTCTGTACCACATCATTGCAAAACTGACGCAACGAGCCATCGTGTATTTGATCAGACAAATCACCGCAACGAGCCAACAACGCTTGAAGGTCAGGACGCTCAGGCGCATCGTAGCTTAAAACATCAAACAAAAGTTGGATAACAGCCTTTCTAAGGGACACATTCTTTTCGGGAATGTTGTGCAGAGTTCTACCTTCAAGATGATTTTCTAAGAACTCTAGCCGATTGCGCAGGTCTTCTTCATAGGGTTCGACCCGATACATGATTTTGCCAAATCGATGCTGACTCAACAATTCAAAGAGTGTGATACCCACCGAAAATACATCTCCACTTGGATGATCTTCTTCACCCATGATGCGTTCTGGCGCCATATAGGGTGCAGAACCAAAGGCCAATGCCTGTGTTCGAGCTTCCCTGTCGCTAAAGGATGCTTGAGCTGTACCAAAATCCAATACTTTGATTTCCCGCTTTACCGTAATCATGATGTTTGATGGTTTAATATCGCGGTGAATAAGCTTTAATGGTTCTCCGCCTCGCAATGGCTCACGGTAGTAAGCTGCCTCTAAAGCAGAAACCGTCTGTTCAATGACTTCAAGACAGACTCGAACGGGGACTTCGATTTTATTACGGGCGCAGTAGGTGACAAGATTTTTAAGATCCACGCCATCTAAATATTCCATAATGATGGCACATTTTCCATCAATCGAAGTCAAACCATCCACTCGAATAATTCCGGGGTGATTGATAAGTCCGAGCACGCGGGCTTCATCCCTAGAGCGTTTCACAATTTCTTCGTGATCAAGCCATTTGCCATGAAGCAACTTAATGGCGACGACTTTTGAAAAATTATTTTCACCAAGCATCTCTGCCATGTAGACACGGCCGAAGGTGCCTTCTGACAATTGCTTAAGGAACTTAAATTTTCTGCGTGCTTTCGGCATAGCTGATTACCTTTGTAGCCCTAATATACCGCTTTTTACACCCAAATGGTATCTTCACGGCAGAATTCTAGTCACAAATCCCATCAATTCCCTGTGCCACTTCAACCATGACATGCATATTGGCAAGATATTTAATGACTGCCTCTTGGATGGCAGGAAACTCGCGCTTGGCCTTCTTCCAACTCCAGTCAGAGCCTCGACCAAAAGGCGGTTGACGCTCAATGAGCAATTCTTCCTCACCGGCAAGAATCGCACCAATCATCATGACAGTTGAGTCAATGTAAGGATCTTTACGAAGTTCAACCGTCGTGTACATGTCTTTGAGGCTTATACCGTCCACCCAATTTTCCGGGTCGAAGTCTATTCTTTTCATGTCTATTGGTTCCCTATTATCTCCACGAATACGCACTGCATACCGGAGTGCAGCATACCGTGGTCGAATGTCAGAGGTGTGTCCACACAAAGATTCCACAAGGAGTTCAGTGTCTCGAGCAAGGGTTAATTTTTGAATAATTCTATTTTCAGATTTGTCCGCTTCTTTTGCCACTGCCAATGCCCTAACCACTTCATCATCCGTCAGGCCAAATGCCTCAAAATTGTCTTTTCGATTGCCTGATCGGTAAGTAATATCTCTCAGCTGATCCACATTGATATTCTCTACCCGTTCTTCTTCCGGCAACTTTGAAGATTGTCGATGAAGGGCAAAAATAGAAATGAGCGTAAAACTCACTGTCAATAGAGCGGATACGATTAGACGAAAATGATTCATTGGTCATTGATTTGGTTAATCATATTACAATACCCTCCTTCGGCCACATAAGGCTTCCAGTCTTTAAAGGCAGGGTTATTTCCATAAGTTTTTGCATAGTAGCACACGGCAAGAATGTGTTGGGCAACCACCTTATAGCCATAGTGTTGTGTTTGGTTCACAATCTCAGATTGACACCGTTCGTTTGTATGTTCTTGACTATAGGGAGAAAGTTTTTTCGGATCACATTTGATAGAGTCACCATAAAATCGGACTCCATCAGAATACGCTGCATTTTTTTTCATGTAACGACGATACGCTGGGAGAATATTGGTAAATTTTTCTCGGCCCAAATAGGGTGAATCATCCCATCCCGCATTGTGAGCTAAAATGGTCATTTGTACCGCTGAACCTGAATCAGCGGCCTCAGTTGCAACCCAAGTATCTTCCAGCAAACCCATCGCTGCCAGTGTGGAAGCCTGAACATCTGCTCGCTCATCCACTTTGCAACTCTTGATCTTACAACTTTGGGTCTCTTTGTTGTAGTAAACGGAGTCTCTCGAGACTCTAAATGGCGGTGCTTTTTTGGTTGGAGTCCACAGTTTAGATTGACCAGTTATGGTGCACTTTTCAACAGCCAATTCCATTCGATGGGCAGTTTCCGGCATAAACTGCCAAATTCCTGCTGCGCAAACTGGTGAGACCAATTTACGACGATAACGGGTTTCTTGATAGGGAATGGCAGCAAAAACAGTCGGCAGATCCATTTGCCTAAGATTGCTAACAACAAGGGCATATTCATCTTTGGCCCGTTCAAGATCTTCCCAGAATCCACGGGATTTTGCAATCTCTTGAATCGTGTTGATGGTGGCCCAATAAAATATTTGGTCCCACTCTTCAAACTCATCATCCAAGCCGGTAAAGCCAGATGCTTCTGCGTTGGGTGTCATCACAAACGCACGGAAAGGCTCTTTATACCCATTTAAAATGGGTCTTTCTGGCTTCTTGTAAATATCGATGATTTTGTAATGATCATACTCTTCAAAGATAGGGCCAAAGGCTGCGATGGGGTCACGCTGCTTATCGAGAACAATGCCAACCACACTAAAGATTGCCGCAACAGCCGCCGCCAAAATGGTCGGAATAAACCATTTCGGAATGCCGCCTCGAGTGCTAACCTGTACTGGTTTAAAGTCATGATAAGCCAATTCCTGTTCGGAATTTTCGTTCAACGCCACCAACCGACTTTCACGCCATTCAAGGGGTTTACAGGTAATAAACCTAAGCCGACAGCCTCGGGTCAATGAACCAAGGTGTATGATGTCTCCGTCATTGAGATACACATTACCATTTATGGGCTGTACCTGACTCCAATCCTCATTGATGTGGTTGGCAACTCGAACAATGTGGGCACCGATGCTTGTCATCTGCACAGACTGTCCGTCGTAAGCAGTAATTGTGGCGTGGTGTGCTGCTACGCCTCTAAATTGTGTCAATGAGATCCCATCTGGTCCGGGATCACGGCCGATTCGTATAACAGGTCCTTTATACCAAGTTGGGAGTTGACCTTCTAGGTTTCCCCCCATGACCTCGATTTGGACAAACCATGTTTCATTTCCCACAACTTTCCTCAACTGCGATGAATAAGGCAAAGAGAAAGCGGTTTTTCCCCATCAATGGGTAGGTGATCCCAGACGATATCATGCAAACCCGCAGGTTGATCATTAATCACCAGTTCCCATCCAGTCACTGCCAATCCATAAACTGCCACAAAATGATCGATGAGACTAACCACGGGAATGGCCTGTGCCACCTGAGCTCGGTATCGAATGATCTCTTGGTCTTGTATTTCAATGTGAGCCCAAATTAGGTCATTGGGCACACAATGAAGTTGAATGGGTACTTTCGCATTCAGATTATCCATCGTAACAGGACCTTTAAATACCTGTTCTCCTTGCTGAAACCGATACCATCCGAGTATTTGACCGTCTAGACCCACTCGAGTCGCAATCAATCGGTTGGTTAGTAGCGCATTTACAAACTCTGCAGTGGTGTTGTTTGGCGCCGCTTTAAATCGAATGGGGTCGTCCCCTCGGTTGCGTTGTACACCATAGCGTTTGGCTGCTTTGCTGTTGACTGACAGCGGGGCAAAAGCAAACCGTGGGGAATTCAAAACCGCAATACTTATCTCAGATATAGATGAAGCGATAATAGACTCACGAGCAGCAATTTGAGGAGCTTGCTCTGAAATCAACGCCACATTGGAAGTCTCGGATTGCGCTTGATTGGGTGACGGAATGTTAGCGGCTTGAACTTTTGCTTCTGCAGTGTCTTCTGCAGAGTGACTGGTCTTGATTTGTTTGGTGTCTTTTGGGGACTTTTTCTTCTTCTTTTGTCTGGGATGAATGGCTGTACTGTCCGTTGATGAAGTCGACAACACCGATTTAATTTCTGCATGAAGGTCAGCCGTTTGTGCTTCAGGTGCATTGGCTTCAATGTGTGTGGTCGGCTGCTCAGGAGACGCATTGGACGTCAAAGCAACATTACCTTCAACGGCCTCTGAGTCAAGTTCAATGCCCTCTTGAGGTGTACCTTCGGGTTGAGAGACTGCCCGGTTTCGCTTTCGCTTAATGTTTTTTACAAAAGAAGGCACCTCAGGCGCAGGGCTTTCAGACGCCGAAGCAGCCAAACCTTCCACAGACATGCTACGCTGAGATTCTCTCAGCATCTTCAAAATGTTTGAGGCCCCACTTTTCCGATCTCCACTCTTTAGCCGCTCAGGCTCAGCTGAAGAATCGGGTATTTCATCAACCATATTTGATGTAACCGAGACCGACTTTTGGCGATCAACAGGCTTCCAGCTCGAACCAGAAGTTGTAATGACAGACTGAGACTCATACAACCGATTTATCCCTTGAGCAGAGCTATTTTCAGAAATATTGAGCGCTGGTGTGCTGTTTCCCAGAATGACTTCCTCCCGTATGGGTTTTTGAGCGGAGTATTCTTCTCGATTTTGAAGAAGATTTTCGCGCGACAGCAAGGCTGTTCGAAAATCTTGATCACTGTTTGGAAGTGGCGCCAATTCAGAATTGGCTTGTTGTTTGACCTGCTTAAGTAGATCAGAGAGGCTCACACCTTCAATACTGGGGTCATCCAATAATCGATCAACGGCATCTAAAAACTCTCGCCCTGAATGAAATCGAGTATCGCGGTTGGGCTGCAATGTGCGCTCAAGCAGTTTTGCCACAGGGATGGGAATAACATCTCGTGCGGCATAAATCTGTTGGCTTGCATCCCCACGAATTGCGCGCTGGCGAATCGAATCAACTGTGCCATCATACATGGGCATCAAGGTCATCAACTCAAATGCGATCAGACCCAATGTGAACAAATCGGAACTGAGGTCTTCTGGCTCTGAACGGATGCGCTCAGGTGGACAATATCGGAATGAGTCTTCGGTTGGCTTCATCCGTTCATCACGCTGAAAGTCCAACATTTCAACTTGGGGTAGGGCATATCCAATCACAGAAACATCGCCACTGTCTTTGAGGATAATGCGCCAAGGGGTAAGACCTCCATGAGAGAAAACAGTATAAGTTTGAGCTGCATGGCTTGCCTCAACCAAGACATGCCCCACTTTACGCATGAATTCCAAACCGGTTCTTGCACCAGTGTTGATGTTGAGATCAGTGGCTGTTCGAATAAGCTCTGCCACTGATGAACCTGGTCCTGTTCCAAAGACAAATGCGCCATTCTCAGGTTCATGGACCAATAGATCTGCCAAGCCAGTCACAAACGGAGCCTGCAAAAAATCAAGTATGATGAACAACGAGTCATTCAACGCAGGGTGGTTGTGAAATTGTTCGTGGAAAACGATAGCTGTATGCTGCTGGTTATTTTCATCAACCACAGAGGCCAGCATGGATGCTGGTCCTCGGAATGTGCGCCGCACATTCATACCACATATTTGCTTCATAAAAGAACCTCTTAGTATTACTATAACTTAATTTGCGCTTACAATAAGCATGTAAACTCGGTATGTGAGCAGGTCTTTTTAACCCTATCCCCTGTCCGTCTATGTCCACTTCAACATCCACCAGTCGACAGCAGCATCAACTTCAACAACAAAAGCAAAACTTAGAAAATGCGCTGGAAGAACAAAAATCACCTGAGGTAGAAGCCTACCAAGAAGGCCAAGAATTTGACAGTGAACGAGCTGCTCGACTCCAGCCCCATTACGGAAACCAGACTGTACAAGATCTGCTGAACAAATTGAATGATGTGGACAATGCACTTGCAGATCTCGAGCTGCAGTCCACTCAAGACATCCAAGAAGATGTGGAAGAAGAGCAAGAGCTGGAACTCGAAGACGAATTGGAATTTTCTGGTTTTGGTGGTGGAGGGGGCGTTGGAACAGGAGCCACAAGCGGAAACCCATGGGAGTTCGAGGTTTTTTTTGGTGGAGATGACGATGACTCACCTGCGGCTCTTCGCCGTCGACAGAGACGAGTCAAAGCACAAATCAATGAAATGCAGATGCCAGAACCAGAGGCCCCCAAACCCCCACCCAATGCAGCAGCTCAAATGGCTCAACTGCTTCCAACACCTCGTCAAGGTCACCGAACCGGTGATTCAATTTACATTGCGCCTGAATTGGCCTTGCTCAATCCTGATAAGCTCTACAACCAATCTCTAGATCCAAACGATCTGGCGACACGAAAAGGAAAGGCTGACCCCATTCGAAGCCCTGTCGAAATTGGTCGCTTTCTGGAAAAACAACCCACAACCCTTTTGGCACAATCCATTGCAGAGATCGTTTCAGGACCAGCAGCGGCTCTGGTTATCCCTCAGGGTGGATTTTCAACTGCATGCGCAAGGCTTGCGACCCTTGCAGTGTGTTCAGAAGCAGCCCTATCTCCTCAACATACGCCACAACTGGTTGATCAAGCTGTTCAATTGGCGCTTAGAGATGAAATATGGTCTCAGGCGGTTCAAATTGCAGAGCAACTTGCACCTCAAGGCCTATTACATGCGCCGGCCATTTTTAAAGCCCTTCGGAATGAGGTTCAAACGGATGCTGGGCGCCTCCCAACACCAAGCCAGTTGGGAGGGGCTGCACTTCAACAAATACTACCCCTCGCACCCTATGTCTCAATCCCACATTTACGAATCGCCCAAGAGACCGAAGTGGAGTTCGATGAAACACTGGCCTTAATTGATGCCGCAATCGCTGAATTCGCAAACGGCGAAGATCCAGAAGCAGTTCAGGCAACACCCACGCTCGATTCATCAACGATACAACCTGCCTTACAAACTTGCAATGAACTTCTCAGCGCATTGGGAAGGGCACAGGTAGAGTTTGCAGCTGCTGCTGCAGCGATTCACTTAATAAAGCCTGCTGCACCATTGATGGCAACCCTAGGCTATGCCAATACAGCACTTCAAAATTTAGCAAGAGCCGTCATTCGTTCAGGTAAGCGAATAGAGCGAATGCGGAACAAGCCTTTGACTTCTCATCAAAAGACTGCCGAAAAAGCCGTGAATACCATTAATGAGACACGAAAGGCTTATTTGACACTCCGAACTTGGGCATTCTCGACCATTGCAGGTGGCCTAAATGTCGCTTAGCCTTCACGAATTACACCACCTTATCGCCCAAGGCCAACATGATGCTGCAGCTTCATGGCTACAAGCGAATGTGCATGAATTTGAAGACAGTCCAATGGGTTCTGGTTTATTGGCTTACTATAAGGCACTTTGCGCCGATGGAGACCAGCTCAACTTATGGGAAATCGCAATCGAAAACCTTGAGAAACAGCCACCTGGGATCTTGCTATTGAGAGCCTACAAAGAGGCACATCACTTGGCTCAACTGGGCGGAGATCAGCATCGACAAAGAGACTACTTGAACAAAAGCGTCACCCTATCCAAAACATTGGCCAAAGACGATGAACAACTTGAACTCAGAGCCGTTTATGCACACCGTCTGTTGATGGATGGTTTACCCATTCAGGCTAAAAAAGCGCTCACAGAATTGGTTCAAGATGCCATACTTAAACGGCATGAACTTCTTATCATTTCAGAAGGCACCCTCCTTGCTGGACTATACATGCACGACAACCGTTGGAGAGATACCGCTGCACTGTGCATTGCCATAGAAATAGCAGCCAAAACAAGATCCAACTGGATCGCACTGGCCAGTGCAAGAATGATGAGAGCCAGCGCTTGGTTGGCCGAAGATAAGGCAAGTGAAGCCATTAATCTTTTATTTGACACTGGAGACTTTTGCTTTGACAAAGGCGCAGTTGCAGCACTTCATCTGGTGCGAGCAAGACTTGTCGAGTTACAAACTCAACTTGGGGAAAGTCAATTTCAGAATCTGTCGGGTCGACAATTTTAAATCACACTAAGCTATCCTGTCTCGACAAACCGCACAAAATCGCTTGTCATCCCGATAGCTGCGCATCACTTGAGCATAACATCCAGTGTGAAAGATTTTTCCACAACCATATTGGCACCCCACCTTAACATCTGGTTCCACACCAGCACCACAAATAGCACACAGAGGGAGAGCAACCTCCTGTTGTATTTCTTGTGCCACATCGGGACCGACTGTCAGCGGCTCGACGGGTCCCCACCACGCTAAAAAGGCTACAATTATCGACACCAATGCACACAACAGTCCCAGTTGAAACTGTTTGAAAAACTCACCCAAGTCCATTTCAATTCCAATATTCGGCAACGACAAAACACTGAACATGCTGAATACCGCCATCAGTGTCATGAACAACAATGCTGTGATCAATACACGAAGCCGAGACGCTCGCCCTCCCCAAATGTGTCTGGCAAAATGAACATTCAGTACGCCAAAACCAAAGCCAGGGAGCATTGAAATCCACCATGTTGGGCGTATTTGTATGGCCATACACCACCCAAACCCCCAAAACATGATGCCGATGAGACTCAAAAAGAGAACTGGATACCCTTGTCCAAGATAAGGATTGCGATTTGGGTAGTCTGGACTTTGCTCAAAGGCAGACATGTCGGGAGGTGGCTGGGGTAGCAAATAAACCAGCTCATCTCCAACGATACCAATGTCGGCCAATGTTTGATGGGGTTGAAGCAATCGACCACGAGCACGAAGCCAGTACAAACGCCTGACACCATTGGGCCAAAAAGCCTGAAGACCAGACTCCCGTGCGATTAACTGCGTGAGCTGATCCATGGGTAAGTAAGTCGCAACGGTTGTGGATAAAATCGAAGGCTGAGCATCGATGACCTGTACCCGTACTCGAACATTGTGTTGTTCCATGTGCGACTAAACCTTACAAAATAATTTTAACTAGCCTCTTTGTGGAGAGGACGACCCCACAAGCTCGTCTGCAATTTGCGAGAGCGGACGCAGGAGATTTTCAAACATCGAGAACCAGCGCTGCCAAG
>JAYYJC010000466.1:0-10000 GCA_036146655.1 Myxococcota bacterium
CATCATTGCCCTGCCCTGCATTTGGTAGCTCTGCAGTGGCACGGCGGATAAAGTCTCTAAATCGAGTCACTGATTTAAGGGAAATGGGAACAAAATTATAGAAATCATGGGCATAGCTGATCAATGCCCCTGCTGTACGATACAGTACACGGTCCGAGGTTCCTTCTTCAATCAGCAGAAACTCGGCAGAAATCAAGGATGAGTTGAATGAAACAACTGGAAGTTCAAGCTCTTGAAGCCGCTTAGTAGAAAGCATCAATGAGATAATTTTTTTATTGACGCTTATGAACTCGGTGACTTTGGGTTTTAAATAACTTTCAGCAGCCCGCTCTTGGCGACCAGCTCTCGGAACAGGCCATTGTTCTTGAGACATCCGACCCATCCGAACTCGAATGCGGCAGAGTGCAATTGCATCTTTGTGCTCCTCATCGATTGGATGAAGCCTTGTTGCACAACTTTCAACCACTCTGGAAGCTTCTGTTGCAGAAGTATCAAAAACAGGTCTAACACTGTCTTCATCTGGGGTTTCTACATGAAAAAGCCAAAGCATATAGATTCCATCTTTCTGTGGAACTTCGAGTTGGACTTGTGCTGTTTGATCCAGTAAAACACCCTGACCAATTTGTGAAACCCCAAAGCCACTCTGAATGACAGCCGCATAGATGCTTTTTTTGGACTTAAGCTCAACTTGAAGGCCCTGAACAATGCCATAGCCATGCATGTGAAGATTGTGACGATGTAAGGATTGACGGTGGTAAACCTGTTCATCCTCAAGATCTTGAGCGGTAAGACATAGCCCTTCGTAAGGGCGTAGCCGTCTGAGTTTTAAATCATCCATTCCAAATCCTCTATGTCTTTGGTGCAAACTGTATAGTAAAAACAATGTGCGCAGGAGATTCCTGCGTCACAATCTGTGAAATGCGGCGCATTACAGAGATCGCTCTCTCGCCAAAACGGCGCTGAAACTGGCGCTCGTGTTCGAGCTGCATCACAAAGTAAGATAACTTTTTACGCTTGGGCTGAAGCATATAGCTCCCAGCAGGTTCACGCCTGGCAAATCGATCCTCAATTCGCCCTGCTCCGGCCAAAGCCATCTGACCTAGCGTGCATGAACGAGGCGGCTTCCGCTCGATGATCTGAACAGGAGCAGCCGTCAACACTCGAACCATTTCAGCAATTCCCTCTGCTGTTCCTCGCATACGATGCAATCGAATCGAGCGGCGCACTAACTCACGCTGCTGGTGAATGGGAAGGGCATGGTCCAATGGGAAATTAACCCACGATGACAGCCATGGCAGCATTCTTGCTTCAGTGCGAAGTGGATCCACCAAATCAGGTAGATTTTCAATCTTATCCGTCACAGTGGTCATCATGTGCTGAAAGAGCAATAAAAATTGCTGAAATCCATTGACATGCTGTGATTCGACCCTCGTCGAGGTGGCTTTGTCCTCAATGGCCATTGGCCGTTTACTCAAGTCATTTTGACGCACCACATCTCGGCGCATCGTGGGTGCTGCGCCTTGATAAAGACCAGGCAAAAATCTTAAGTAACTGCGCACGGGTACGAGAAGCACAATGGTGTCTTCGGTCCGAATGGTTGGAACAGTACCGCCATCCTCTGTTCGAATCGTTAATTGCTTTTGAACCAGACTTGGAGGTGCAAAAAAGTTTGCTGGAGAGCCATCTGGCAAAAGACGCTCCACGGTTACACGAACTGTAGACACGCCATCACTCGGAAGCACTTGGACTTCCCGAATACAGCCCAGTTCTTCTCCCCTTCTGACCTCGACAAGACGGTATTGGACTCGATTGGCCAAGTGCCGCATCAGGTAACTTCTGGCTGCACGAACTGGAAACTTAACCTGCACGACATTGGCAAGGTACTTGTAGGCGCCCTTTGCTTGGCCTGAATCACCTGCTACTGTAAGCATGGTACTCATCGTCGAGCATCCTCAATGACCACACGCACACGGCGCAATGAAAATAGGTCGTGGTTTTCGAGAATAATTTCATTTTCTCCCAGTCCTTCTTCCCAACCGGAAGGGTCTCTGGGATCTCGTTTGGCCATGTCATAAAGTTGCACATTCACCACATGTCGCACTTCAGGAACCTCAGAGACCATTCGGGCAAAATCTTGAGCATATAAGGTACCACCAAAGGGCCAGCCTTCCTGATCAAGCCCGCCGATATACGGATTCAGAAAGTTCAATATCCAAGACTCTGCGTGTTCCCGTACTTGGATAAAGTTTGCATTGGGCCTTAGGCGAACTGTAATGCTGATGTCAATCGGCATAAATTGCGCAAGGCGAACAACAGGTTGAACATTGACCAAACAGCGTCGTTTGAGATAACTCGAAACATGATCACGAAGACCAACAGACAAGAAAGGATCCGGTATGGGGTCTGCTTCAGTCGGATTGGGAAGTATCACAACCTCAATCTGGCCATCTTCGTCCATTCGTCCGTTGCATGCGGCTCTCGCTACTTCACTGGAGGCCTCCAAGGCTATTGCCTCAAAATCAGAACTGGTTACGGCCCGATCCCGTGTGGTCAATAAGGATGGTGCCCGGCGAATAATGTCATCCACACTTTCTGCATCTCTACCACCGGCTGCTGGGAGTAAATTACTGACCTCAAGGACACCTGATACATCGCACACTTCTATTTCAAATGGCGCAACATTGCCTTTTGCGCCTGGGACAACACGGTAGGTCTCAACAAGGATGTTGTTTGAACCAACTGGAAGCATTCGACCACGGATCCCGTTGCCAAAGACCAAAATTCCGTCTACAGGCTCCACAGTGTAAACTTCTGCATCTTTCCCCGCAATCAGAAGCTCCGCTTCACTTACCCGTTTCCACAGCTTTCGTTCACCTTCCTCCTCGATATACACTTTGAGATCATCAAAGGCCTCAGGTCTCGAAAAGAGGGTTCGACCATCTGACGCTTCATGAAGGAAGATGGGTTTTTTGAACAATTGAATGCGTTGGTCAGGGATTCCCTGACCAGAATAACGCTCTGTTCGAACGGTGTGTAGATTGACCGCATTTACGGTATTCAGCATAATGTGAGTAACCGGCGGCAATGCGGGTAAACGGGTGTTGGGTTCATCAGAGAAGAGATAACGGCCCCGGAGCCAAAAACCATCCGGCGTAAGCTCTGCTTCTTCAGGAAGCGGAAACTCAAGTGAACCGGTTCTTTGAAGAGAGTATGCGGGCAAGATTTCAGAGGTTTCACTCACACTTTCAGCTTGTAATCGCCGCCATTGGAAACGACCAGGACCTGCTGTTTCAAGGATTTCCCACTCCATTTTGATGTCTTCTGGAAGATAAGACTCCCCTCGACACCTGAAGTGAATAGAGTGGCGAGAGCCCACAGGCAAGGGTTTATCAAAGTGCAAATAGATGGACTCGTTCGATTCTTCGATTTCGATAAATGAATAGAATGGAAAAAACTCACGCATCCGATTGTTCGATTTGGTCTGTACCCGAGTGAGACGCTGATTGAACATTCTAAAGTCAACCTGAGCAATACGAGGAGAACGCATTGGCTCTTCGTAGGTGGCTTCATTTTCGACTTTTACCATCTTCAAACGGACATCATGAAACCGAAGTGAGATGGGATGTGGTTCTTTATTCTGTCCTTCACCTGATAAATTGGAGGTAATCAGTTCCAGACGAAGCCATGCGGTTTCGATATTTTGTATTTCTTGGGTCGCCAATCCAGGCAGATCTTTTGGGGGGGAAAGTTCAAAAGAGACAGTTGAAATACCAGTTTTGACCTTGGTGGCTTTGGGTGGAAGTTGATTGAGTGTGCACTTGCTAAATCTTTTATTTTTAGAACGAACCACACGCCAGCTGTCTTCTGCGCGATAGGAAAATTGAAGGGCATACAAATCCGTGGGCTCTTCAATGTCATCCCCATTGAGCTGAAAAGAATACTCTATTTCAATGCGAACTTTCTCTTCTCGACGGTTGAGAAATATATCAGACCCAATGTAAAACTTTCGGCCTATGGACGGTGGAATAGCCGCATTGTATTGATAAGGCTCCCATGGGCGATCACCGGGATCAAGCAGGCCCAAGTCATTAATATTTTCACCAGATGCGGTGAATACCTGTACGGGCCGAACCCATGAAACCTCAAGGTCTAGGTCTTGGCAAAGGGTTTGTAGATTTACAACTTCAATCCGTTCTGCACGGACATTTACCCCTTCGACAGCCATATCTGTCAGTGGGCCTGTGATAACGATTGTGGTGCGCTCCATTCTCACGCGATCCATCGGTATTTCTTCCCAGCTGTCTCCTCGTCGATAGTACCAACGGTAACGAGGTAAGTAAGAGCTCTTTCCAGCAGACATCCCACGGTCGATTAGGCTAAACCGAAGTGTCCATCCTGCCTTGAGAGGGGGAAGATCTTGAAGTTCGAACTCAAGATTGCGGCCGCTTGAACGCACTTTCCATTCGAAAATCTCTCGTTCGGAGCCCCCACGGTCATCTTTCCAGTAGATGTGCATGTCGTTTTGCATTTGAACGGTCAACCACCGTTCGTAGTCTAATCGACCCCTAATCCACCATTTTGCTTCCTGAACTTCTTCTGGAAGTTGATTAAAAACATTGCCCACATTTAATCGATACTCTGTAATATCAGGAAGGCTTGCATCAAGCGCATTTTCAAGCATTCCGAGCTGTTCAACCTCGTCATCAACCAGATTGATTGGTAGCCAACCGGACTCAGACGGAAACTCCCAGTCAAAAAGATCAACAATCGAAAGCCCTACGGCTTCACCTTTGGGGTCCTTGCGCCGTATCCGGATACGGCCATTTTCTCCAACTTCATCTGTTTTGTGAGTCATCAAACGAAAATCGTCATGGGCCACAAAGAAATACTGAAACGGCGTAAAGGCGTCAGGCCCAAACTCAAGGGGATCGATATCAAAAAGCTGTATCCCTTTTCCTTTGGCAAAAGACAATGCTGCAGGATTTTCAGGTATTGGTGAAAATGGTACCTCACGCACCAAAGGATTGATGCCACCTTTGACAACAATCAACTGGTCAATCAAAGAACTGTGTACTGTGAGGGCATCACAAGTCAGATAAGTCAAGGCTTGCTTGCTTTCTGTCTGCCGTGTGGCACAAGGAGAGAAAGCAGGAAGTTCTGTGGGCCTATCGACACGAGAATGAAAGGTCAGTGGCGCAATTGCAGGCTGAGCCCGTTTTCGTTCTTCACCAATGAAGTTTAAAAAGTGAATGTATGTTTTGTCAGGAACCTTATTGAGCCGGTAAATAATAAGCTCGGTCATCCAAGCAAACAACTGAACCAAAGTCATTCCCGGGTCTGCCGGAGAGAAGTTGGTCCACTGTGGGCAATACTGTGGGATTAACTTTTGGGTTTCTGCAATAATGTCGGCGTAGCGCCGATCGTCCAAGTTTGGCGGTTTAATAGGCATTGAAATCCATTACTGGCTTGAAACAATTTGAGAAAGATGCTCAACAGCACCTGTGGATAGAATACGATAAGCGATGTTGATCTGTATGGCTCCAGACGGATCAAAATGAGAATCCACCTTTGCAACTTCAACCCTTGGCTCCCATGAGGTGATCGCTTCTCGGACATAACGAGCGGCTTGTTGTGCTGTAGATTGATTGGCTGGTGCAAACAGCAACTCGTGTATTCGACACCCAAACTCAGGCAGCATTTGTCGTTCGCCTTTCCGCGTCCCGATAATGATGCTGATGTTCTGTCGGATGTTTTCCTCGTATTCAGAGAAAGCAACCGCTCCGGTAGCCGCATTAAAATGAAAGGGAAAGGCCCAACCTCTCCCTAAGAATTCTTTTTGCATAGATGATACTCTTGTGCCAAAAACTGGTTGGAATCAATACACCAAATGGCTGGCTAGGCCCCAAATGTGTTGCTACAAAACGCAAACTCAGTCGAATAGCCAGTCTTTGGATTAATAATGTGTCTAGAACTGATGACATAAAAACTACCATTTAAGCCTTGCGAAAATCCACTGAAATCCACCATGGTCCCCGCACGAACAAAATTATCACCGCGGATGGCACACTTCCCTCTGCCAAATTGCCGAGCCAGCCGTTCCATTTCTGACTTTGCAATGATGTCAGCCATCGCTTGAGAACTGACCGGTACATCCGATATATAAGCGGTAGAGTCGCCAAAGACGGCCGACTTTTGAGCGCCCATTTCGCCACCTCCAATCGGTGTGACATCTCCAATACTGGCCTTACCCACAATTTCTTTCTTTTGCTTGATATCCCAACCGCGAACAACAACATTTTGGACCTGCTGTCCACTGTTGAAGCCAAGGTTCATGGAAATTAGGGTTTCGCCCATCGAAATCGTTTTGGCAGAGCCAGCCGTCGCAGCCTTCTTAAAGAAAAGTGTCCCTTGTTCTACTCTCACTTGAAAGTTGTTGCGAGCAGCCAACCGTTTTAAAAACGCAATGTTGGACTCGTTTCGTTGAAGGATGTACGCATGGGTTTCCTCTGTTGGATCGGCCTCGACAGAAAGACCCGACTCAGACCCCACCTCTTGGGCAACATCTGAATCTTTCATGTCGTTCCAAAATCGGGTTTTACGGCCACGGCCAAGTCGATGTGTATTGTCAACGCACCTCAAAGTCAGAGTGGATGACCCTCTTATTTGAAAACTGTGTTCAATCGCCGTCACCTCTCCCTTGAATAAAAAGGGCTCTTGGTTGCGCATTTTGACAAGTACTGGATCTCCTATGGAAAAGTTCCAAGCAGAGTTGTGCTCAGATGTACCAAGTGTCACCACACAGATGGAAGACATATCGACATGGTCTTCAACAAGTATAGAGTGGACACCGTTGGGCTCGACCTGTTTGAATGTTTGTCCGCCGACTGTGGCTTCAAACCCTGGTGCACTGCTAAAATCTTTGGTCATAAAACCCTCCTAAAAGCCACTATTGATTTGGTACTTGGAGCATCGTACCAGCAGAAAGATCAAGCGGATTGGCGATTCCATTCATATCTGCAAGCACCTGTGCTGTTGTACCAGCCATGGCGGCAATCATTGAAAGTGTCTGCCCCTGTTGTACCTGAACCATTTGGACTTTGGGAAGCACATATCCTTGGCCGCCACCGGTCACCATCACACCCTCTGGTGTTTTGAACTCTTTCATTTTAACACTGGCTTTTGCACGCAGCGGAACACCTGTTTCAGAGAACATCAAGTACGTTACAGAAAGAGACTCTGTTACACCTTCAAGAGAAAAATCACCCCAAGTAAAGGTCACTTTGGGTGGACGGACCTTTTCAAGTGGCTGACCTTGTCCTTGACCTTCTTCGGCAGTAAAGCGAACTTTTGGCTGGAGTGTATCGACCAATCGATTGACCCAAGCTGTTCGAACATCATCACCAGCAATGGTCGTATCAAAAGTGAGCTCCATGGATATCGTTGCAGGCGCAAGCTTTTGGAATTCAAGGCCAGACAATGTGCCTTGATCTTCAGACTCTTTCCAAGACGCCGAGCGGTCAACCTTGAAGTTTTCGGGGTTGTATTGGACCTCAAAAAATCCACTATTTTCTACATCAAATCGTGCTTTGTTCATTGTTTACCACCATGTCGTTCGATTTTTGTTGCTGTTACCTTCAAATCCATCGCGATCCTTGCGGAAATCACGTTCCCGTTCATATGCATCAATGACCGCCTGGAAGAAGGCATCGATGTCGTGTGAGCTAAATGAGTTGGGCGCATCGTCATGGGACATTGCGGCGCCTTCATTGTGTGCAGCTTCGTCATTGTCCGCCATTCGGATCCCCTGACGCGCTTCGGTTCGGGATTTTTCTTCCGCCAAAAGAACCAGATCTTGAAGTTTCTTAGCAAGCTTTGAAACACGGTCTTCTGTCTCTTGGACTTGTGTTTTGGCCGTTGATATGGATCTGAGACCACTAAATCCACTCACAACATTGCTGTTCTGCCGTCGTTTTTGTCGGCTTCTTGAAGTCAAGTCAGTCATTGTCTCAGATACATCCGGAGAACTCGCAGCAAGTGATTGCTCCGCATGTGCTTCTTTGCGTATCTGTTCAATGAACCGTGTGGCTGTTGTGGGGATGCTGGAAAGTTCTGGCATTGACTGATCTGCTCGGTCAAAGATCACTCGGATAACTTCTTCTTGTGATCTGGCATCAACCAAGGCCCGGACCATGTCAGAGGTTCCTTTGATTAACGGACGCTCGGTCGACCGTTGAGCCCAAATTGGCATGGCCTTGTTCAGCACTTGAGAATCAACGGCTTCCAGAGTCCATCCCAGAGGCAACTGTGGGCGCGCACCTGGCTTTGGTGCCGGTAATCCCGCTCTTTTGGCATGTGAAATTGGAATAATTTGACCAGATTTGTGAATGTAGGCCAACTGCTTCCGACCACTTAGCATACGCTCAGCCCGTGAGGCACTTCCCCAACCATTTACAACCGGTGCACCAGACCCACCGCTGCGTCCACCCACCAAACTGTCTTCATCCATATTTGCAAGCTCAGCATCCATTTGCGACAGATACTGTGCTTCAGGAATATGCAAGCCCTTTGCCCATGCAGGTAACCGTGAAGGGTTAAGATTTCTCAGTTGACTAGACCCGATGTTGTTTTGGGTATCCAGTCGATCCAATGCATTAACAAAGGAACTGTCTCGAACAGATGTTCTCGAATTGCTTGAAAATTCATTTGACGATTCTGAGCCGCTGATGGCGGTGTCAATTGACTCGTTTAGGCCTGCCAGACGACTGGATTGGGCAGTGTCGCCTGATTTATCCCATGCTGAAACAGTTTTGCGATAACTGTCGTCAGAAGACGGGAATGCATTTGAGTCCCCTGGCAACACCACAGTCGAGTCAGGGCGACGGTATGAGAGTTCAGACTGACGGTTTGAAGGCTGACGACGGCCAAATTGGGCGCGGAACACATCTACCCAAAACTTTTCACCGCTTGCTGCAGTGCCTTTGCGCAAGTTTGACTTCTTTTGGATGGCATCCAACGCTTGACTGATCATGGATCGATCACTCAATGCGGAAGACCCCAAAATGCTGGTCATTACCGCTCGAGTTGGGTTGCTGTTTCGGGAAACAGCATCCCGCATAGCTGCGTGCTGAATAGAAGAAACTGAACGGCTTGAACCGTACTCAAGCGAATTGTCACCACCCAAGCGCTTGGCAGACGAGTTTACGCCAGGCAACGAACCTATGTTGTTCTGTTTCAAACTCCGTGCAATGGCCGCATGTTCCTTAAGCCGCATATGTTGTTCGGCACTTAAAGAACCCACTTGCTTAACCACAGCAGACCATTCTTTTTTAAGCTGAACTGGTAGCTGGTTGATAAGACTACCAATCTGCATGGGCACTGACTTCGTGGTTGGAAGCACTGATCCAGCACGGCGCGATGAAGTACTTTGGTTCAATCTGCCCTGAAGAGATTTAATCGTCGTATTGGTCTTTTTGTGACTCAACCAAGGTGAATTAGACACTGGTGCACCCGTCCAAGCGGATATGCGAGGCGCTGACTCTTGCGACGAATCCATACTGTCTGGATCAACAATTTGATCTTGTGGTTCAGTCACCACCATATTCGGCGTCATCAACCACAGATCTTTAAGTTGTCCACGACGGCTGTCAGAAACAGTAGATTGGAAGGCGCTGACATTGGATTGGTATGGTAAGACCGAAGATTTTATCTGCCCTGCAAATCGCTCCATGCCGGTAAGGTTTGCGCGCTTCTCGATGTTTTCGAGACCAGAACCTTGTCTTGATTGAGCGTCCGAGAATGAATAGCGTTCAGAATCTTGGTCTTGAACATCTGATAAGTCAATCGGAAGGGGCCATGACAGTTTCAAACGAGACTGAAGATCTGTTGGAAGCTCATAAGCAAGGTTTGACGCAGCAGTGAGCGTGTGCGCATTTCTCGGTATTTGTTGTTTGAACTGACTCGATTGAGTACTCACTGGAGGCAATGCACTTGATGATGCCTG
>JAYYJC010000467.1:0-10000 GCA_036146655.1 Myxococcota bacterium
TCTCATGCTGTCTAGTAAACTCCGGTTGACTGAATTTTTCAGTGCGGACTGAGCAAATAGATTGTAAGCGTCTTTACTTCTTTCCGAAGACAGCAATCCAGACAGTTTGTCAAGGGTAGAGACTGGCAGAACAGATCTCTGGTTCGCATTTACAGAATCAAGCATCGTGCGAATGGCCAATCGAGAAGACGGTGATCCAGCTTTCTCAACAGCAGACGAGGACTTTGACTCACCCCACCCTGAAATGGTTGCCACACCAGAAGCCTTCTGATCAATGGGGGTGTCTGTCGTGTGAGCAAAAGAGTGGTCCGAAACGCCTTCGTTGGCAGTAAGCAAGGCTTGCATTAATGGTGAATGCTTCCAAGTTGGCTTCAAACCACGATTATTCTTTTTAGTGGCACCCTTTTGTATTCTAGAAGCAGCCACTTCAGAGGGGCTTACCTGACGATCAAGTTTGTCCTGTTGGAGTTCCGCACTGTACATCCGTTGGAGGGGCGTTTGGCTTGTCGTCATTGTACTTGGTTGTTCAAGTTGGGCAAGCCGTTTTATGCTTTGTGACGCTCGCAATGAAGGGCTCAATGATTCAATCGCTTTGTAAGCGGCGCTTTTTTGGGCCTGAACGGCCCGTTGTTTGGCCTGCAATCTGGCTATTGGATTGGCTTTTCGTTTTTCACTGCGGGGTAGATCAGGAAGAGAGGGATAAACTTCGGTCGCAGCAACACTAGGCTTTTGTCTTTTCTGAGCAACCTTCGAAGGCACATACCGTCCTTTGGGGGTTCGCACAACGCGTGCTGGCCGAGACTTTGATTGCAACCAAGGCATTTTAGAGACGGTTGCAGGTTGATAAGGTTGTTTTGTCTTTGGCGCCCAACCTGAGATGGCTCTGGCACTTGTATCTTCAATGGTTTCCGAAATCTCTTCGTCTATCCAATCTAAGTAAACAAGGGCCTTGATGCTTCCAAAGCCACTGATGGACCAATTCATGGATGTACGACGAGACGATTTCAAACGGCGGATGGCATTGACACTCGTCCGAATGGCATGTTTTGCATATTGCTCACCACGCTCTGCGCAGCGCTTCGCTGCAGCCCCAATACGGGCTGCCTCATATGCATTTTCTGAAATTGAACGAGCAAAACTTGCTTTGCGTTCAAATCGCTCAGCAATGCGATTGGATAAACCTTCGCCACACGCCCGTTCTTTGGCGAGGCTCATACCCACCCCATTGGGCTACTGGCAACTGCAGACCGTGATATTTCAATGCCGTGATGCGCAAGTTCTAAAGTTTCTAATGCAACTTGTGAATTCATCGAGTCCAACTTGGGGCCTTCCCATGATACAGCCCAAGCGTCCTTGAAAGTGTAACGCACTATCTCTTGCATGCGGTTGTTCTTCATTACAATCGAACCGTTGAATCTTTTTGGTTGAGCACCACCTGCACCGGGACCACCACCGCTGTATCCATCGTTCATAATGGCTTCACGAAGCGCAATCATTGAAGTGTCTGAGGTCACACCATAACGCAAGATCAAGTTGTCCCATGTGGATTGACCTGGCAACTTGTGGACGGCGTGGTTTGCCCCTCCTTCCTTGATTTGGAAAACCTCAGTGGTCGACTTTAGGCCGCTGCATTCCATAAAATGCGCAATTTCAAGACCGTTGATCTCAAGTGCGAATACAAATGAGCCTTGGGGTTCTTCCAAAGGACGGGTGTGATTTGGCATACCAAGCATGTCGTTGGCGACTGAACCAATGGCTCCCGATACGGCATTGGCACCTGCGCGCATCAGCTGAACAAGTTGTGCAGGAGCAATTGTCGGTTGAAGGGGTGAGCGACCACCACCACGGCCGACCCATGATTCTCTACTACCTGCTGCAGGCTGAAGTGCGGGCTGTGAACCTGGACGACCGCCGCCCTTACCTTTCCAATCTGCCATTTTATGCTCCTTTATTATGTGTTCGAACCAATACTGAGATCTATTAAAATCATTTCTGTTGCGCCAACCGGCTGGAGAAGTACTTCTACATTTACATAGCCTGCATCCCGAACCGCTGGGGGGTTATTTTCGGACCCGCAGGTTACTTCGTATTTTTTGCCCGTATTTCCAATCGTCAAGAGGCCAGCCGACCAAAATTTATCTAATCGGTATCTAATTTCCCTTTCAAGGACATTCCAAAGGTGCGGATTATGTGTTTCGAACACGGCCCACAGGTTATCTCTACGAATTTGTTCGACCACCAAATTTAAAATGCGTCGACTATTAATAAATTGAAAAGCGGGATCAAAACTTAAGGTTCGTGCTCCAAATACATTAATTCCTTGCCCCGGCTGGATGACAAATGGGTTGATGTGTGCTTCTGCAAGTTCGCTGGCCTCTGACCAATTCAATTCAATGTCGAGATGCGTAACCCCTCGAATGTGAACATTGGCGGGTGGCCAATGTATTCCGATGGGACGATGCTCGAGATCCACTCGCACAAAAACACCTGCCATAGCTGCAGAGGGCGGAAATACTTTGTCTCGCTCCCAAAGCCAAGGGTAATACAATGCACCATAAGATGAAGTATTCTGATTGTTTGTTCGGAAGCGCTTGACCCAATTTTGAAGGTATTCACCATGAAGTCCCATGGGTGGGTCGATGATTAGGAAACGATTGTTCATTTCGCGACAATGAAGCAATAAAAAAGAGTACAGGTTTTCTGCATCAGAAATCACTTGATTCCCTTTCATGAATGAAATTGGGAAGTATGCTGCAGCGGGCAAGGTCAATATTGAGATGTCTTCTTCTTCACGAAGCCGTTCAAGCAAGGGTGTCATCGTGGTCTCAAGATCAACCGTAGAACACAAATCATCTATGCTCTCAATACACAATGCAAAAATATGAAGGCTGATGCCCCCATTGACAAAATAGTTACGAACACCTTGCTTGGATGCATCATCAAAAGAATCGACGAGTGGGTGCGCCCATAACTCAGCTTCGCGGCTAAGCACCACTTCGATAAAGTCTCCCTTTGAATACCCTTCGGGCCAATCAGCTGGAGGTACAAATCCGATAATCGCAGTGATATCAGAACGAACAAAGTCTGAGCGAAGCTCAGGGTTGTGACCATGCTGTACAATAATGCCATGTTTCATATAAAATCCATGAAAAGTGCGCTCTGCCTTAGCAGACAGAGCGCAGACTTATCGAGAACCGTTAATGCGATCATTAATCTTTGATATTTCTTGGACCCAAAGATGGCGTTCTTTGTGGGTTAGCTCGAGTATTTGCTCACGCCCCCAATGAAAATGATACGCAATGAAGGCTACCTCCTTGAAAATATTTTCCAAGGGGTAGCTTACGATTCCCCCAGGCGTCCGTACTCCTTCTCAAACTGGGCACCGCACTCTGGACAAGTCACTCGAACGGTGGCTTTGTCTTCGTTGATCAGATTGTACATTTCTTCGAGAAACCGCAAATCACTTGCAAACATATTCTCGATGATTCCTGTATTGACTTCATTGATTGACCCTAGACGCGTAATGACACGGCTAAGAAGAACAATGATGAGGTAAGCGCGGTTTCGCTGAACACGGAGGTCGTTCAATGGAACAATCTCGTCCTTAGCATTGGCCAAACGCATGACACCTTCCCTGTGTAGATTGCCTTCTTTGTCGACAAATCCTCTGGGCAAAATAAACTCGTATTCTGTTTTGAATTCCATGTGATCCTCTACTTATAGATTCTGATAGTGGGGTCAATATGAGAAGGCCGGTCTCACGCACAGACACAAGTCCGGCCTTCAAATCAAATCGACTAGTCTTCGATCAGAGCGCCACCGTCCCACTGACCAATGGAGAATACCACAAATTCAGCGGGCTTGACGGGCGAGATACCAACTTGAACATTGACTTGGCCAGCGTCAATCAGGTACTGAGGGTTGGTCTCTGCATCACACTTGACATAAAATGCCTCTTCTGGGGTTTGACCGAAAAGAGCACCACTGCGCCAAACACGCATGAGGTATTGACGTACATCACGGGTGAGTTTCTTCCACAGAGTCTGATCGTTGGGCTCGAACACTGCCCACTGGGATCCCAACATGATGGATTGCTCAACCATGATGAATAGGCGGCGGACATTGATGTACTTCCAAGATGCATCGCTCTTGGCTGCGAGCGTTCGTGCACCCCAAACACGGATGCCACGATCCTTGAAGCTTCGTATCACATTGATACCGCGATCGTTGTATTGACCTTGTTCGATCCGATTGATATTTTGAGACAAACCAGTCACGCTCATAAGCAACTCATTTGCTGGTGCCTTGTGTACACCACGCTCACCATCAACACGAGAGATAATTCCACAGATGTGGCCTGAAGGTGGCACAAAGACTTCTTCTTTGTCTGTTTTGATCAACTTTCGACGCAAACGGCTGTTTACATCGACTTTTTGCTCTCCTTTGAACCACGAAGGCTTCGCCGTTTTAACCCATGGGACATAAATCGCACCATAGCCTTTGGCTGAAGCGGGTATCTCCATGTCACCAGTCGAAACAATTGGTCCATCTAGAACAGCAAAACGATCCTTACGAAGCTCACACAGTTCAAGCATTTCTTTTTGTTGGCGTGTAGAAAGACCTGGAGCGGCCATTATCGCAATCTCATCAACATCATCGAAAGCATGAAGTCCCAACTTGTCTGCTGCATTTTCACGCAATGACATGTTTAGATTTTGAGTTCCCATCAGATAGACATAGCACTTACCGCCGCCATTATCGTAAAACCCGTTGAGTGCTTGTACAAAGTTGAACACAGAAGGCTGAGACATGAATGTAGTAAACATGTCCTTCAATTTGTCATTTCGCAAAAGGGCTTCGAAGATGGCATCAACGGCGTCATCTTCGTCGTCAAACTCTTCGCCAAGCAGTTCAAAGACACCTTCGGTATCGAACAGATATTGAGCGAAGAAGCCTTGCAGCCAACGCAAGTACTCTGTTTTATTGTGAATCGCAACAGGTGGGATGGAGTATTCCGTCATGAATGAAGTTTCTTCAATGCTGTCAAAACTCACACCATAAGCCGAAAGCACATCTTCGGCTGACTTTGCAGATGCAGCTGTCAATGTAAAGGTATCATTAATGCTGTTTAAGAGTTCTTCAACGGCCTTATCGTCATCACTGACAACCTTGCCGTCAACAGAGATAACGCTCGTTTGTGCTGTAATTGTTTTGGATTGATAGCTAATATCAACTGTTCCGATTTCTTTGCCCTTCTTGAAGGTTGGCGCATTTTTACCGGATTTTGGGGCACCGTGCAGTTCAAGGTACTTTCCAAGGTCTTTGACTTGACCTAGTCCGAGTCCAAGGTTTTCAGTGAATTCCTGAACAGAGTCAGTATCATTGTCCTTGAAGTTACCTTGCTTGTCGACAATAGCTGGACGAATGGTCGCCGTGATTGCTTGATTACCACTTGAACCTTTGATTTCTAGGGCATCCGTTGGTGGGGTAAAATCGAACAGACCGATAAAACCGGGAATGCTTGTGGCTACTGATGCGATGGGCTTTGGGCCGCTGTCTACTTCGCGAATATATACGCCTGGTGTTTGATAATCCATGATGTGTATTACTCCTCATCGTTGGGGTCGAAATCTCGAGTGAGATTGTGGGCTTTTGGACCAGGTACGGTCCGTTTTCTTGGGGTTGGGGTTTGGTTTGAGGTCATACGACCATTTCGGCGAACAGCGGCAGCCTTTGTTGGGCTTTCGCCATGACGCTCAAGTCGAGGCATATTGACAACAGTTCCTCCAGGCATATGAACCAGAGGACCATCGAGGGCAATCCGCGCTCGGTAGGTGAGAAAGGGACGATAAGGTGCCTCATGTAGACTAAACATGTTGATGGAGTCACCAACTGTCAAATCGTCTACCAAAGCCAATGATACCTTTTCCATCATTAGATTGTCTTCGTCCCTTGAAAGATTTGGATGGTATTCTCGTCCGATGCTGTCAACATGCCGGCCATCTGGCAAGATAAATCGCCTTGGTCGGTAGATGAGGTGTGTTGCTTCGTTGAGCCGAAGCATCATCCAGCCGAGTAAACGCTCCGCATCTGAACGGAACTTACTATGAACCATAATCAAATAAAACAAATCGACAAGTACCGGAGGGCGGTGAAAATAGACATTTCCTGACCCTTCACCCTCATTCATGAACACTGGAGCTTGGCGCCAACGCTTTTGGTTTTTTAGGCTATCATTGGCTGCTAGCCGATACATGTAGACATAGACCACCTTCTCGTTACGGTCCATGGGAATGTAATCCAGCTCCTCTTTTAGTACAGGAGGTCGCTCTTCTAAATCCCAACCATCAAGAATAAATTTTTGAACAGACTCGGTAACTTCACCGATGATGTTGCGTCCGGACATGGGTCCACGAGACTGCGCAAATAACTCAGGTTTGGCCATTAAAACATCCTCTCAGAAGCGGATGCAATCCATTCGTCCACACTTGGAACGGTAACGGTTGATGCTCTGTGGTGAAGTTCCATTGGTCTCATTTTACGAACTCGTCGGTCACGCCTTAAGAATTGTTGTACATCTTTTGGGTATTCAGCCGGTCTTCTTTCTTCAAGTTCTAATTTGAGTATCTTTTGACGGTTAAAGTAGCCGATGTCTAAGGTTTGTGGGTTGCGCATGACCATTCGGATTTGCTGTGGGACATTCGGCCCTGCATTTGGCGCATCTCTAAATTTACGGGTCTTTCCACGTTCCGGTCTGGTGTGATCTGGAAGCACGACCGTGGGTTCCTTTTCAACAAGCCGTTGATTGGCTGCAACCGCAACGGCAGGGAGTGCATGTTGTCGGTCACCCAGAACAAATATGTCGAGCCTTTGGATGCATTTCATAGGAACTGAATACTCGTATACAATGGGAACCTCTTAGGAAATGTGCAAAATCAATAGTGAATGTAAACACAATTTTAAATTTATTTGTTCCCCAATTTTATTTTGTGTATACCCAATACGAATAATAAATGAATTTTTCGATAAAAGATCACCATGCGATCCAGCCATAAAAGCCCAAAGAACAACGAACGAATGACACGAGTCAAGCGCAGCAGTGGTGCACGAGCAGGCGATGCTGACTCACAAAAACTCGCTCAAGTGGCCAAAGCGATCGGAAATCAGAATCTTGGAGCACATCTTCAATCTAAAAGTGCACAACGCGATAACTTATTGGCATTCATTTGCATGCGTTTGCAGACCATTCATGATGTGCAAGCCAAAGAACGCAATGAGATGAAAAATGAGAGAGAATGGTTTCGAGAAGTGGCCAAAGGCGTACAAGGTTTCCACTTACCAGATCCCAAAAGATGGCATGAATGCACGAAATATTTTCAGCGAGCTGCAATGGCAATGTGTGCTGGACATGTGGGTCGAGGTGTCCAATTGTTACAGCGTGGGCTCGAAGCCGAAAATGCCGCTTTCGAGTCGATTCCGAAACAAGTCGAAGTCAAGTTAGATGAACATGAAAAGTCTCCCGACAACGCACCTGGCGAAATGATGGACATCGATCCGGATGCATGCTGCCCTTCCACTGGAAAACCTCAAGAATTGCAGTTGGCAGACCGAATCCTCAACATTTCTGATCATATGGAGCCCACCCCTCCCTTGAGATTCTTACATTGGTGGAAGCGAAATGAAGAAGAGGAAGAGGAAGAGGAAGAGGAAGCAGATGAATGAAACAATAGCACGGCTTAAACGCTATGTGGCTTACCCAACCATAAGTTCTAATCCTGTCATTGAGCTTGCCTCAGACTTAGCCCAAGGGGCCGAAGATCTTGGATTTTCAGTGCACATGCTCGAATCCACTCCTAGCAAAGTGAATGTTTTGGCCACTATTGGTCCGCAAGAACACAGCTTGGTTTTGTCAGGTCACATGGATGTTGTTCCCACTGAGGGCCAAGATTGGACAGGTGACCCCTTCAAACTTCGACAACTGGATGATCGCCTTGTAGGAAGAGGCAGTTGTGACATGAAAGGTTTTATCGCATCAACAATGACCGTTTTGCAGTCCATGCGAATGGAAACACTAAAGCGAGGCCTTGCATTGGTTTGGACTCATGACGAAGAAGTCGGTTGTCTGGGCTCCCAACAATTTGTATCTAAATTACCTGAGCTTGGATACAGTCTACCAAAGTCTATTTTGATAGGTGAACCGACAGGAATGACATACGCACGAAAACATGGTGGACATACGAGCTTGAAGGTTGAGATCATTGGTAAGGCTGCCCACAGTTCTAAACCAAGACTTGGGTGTTCAGCCATCAAGTTTGCGGTTTCATTCGTTGCTTTGCTTAATGATTTAGAGCAGACTTGGTGCGATCATCCCATCAATGTTGAGGGTACTACATGCTTTCCTTTACTGAATGTGGCGCAAATTACTGGTGGAGAGGCAATCAACATCATCCCAAACCACTGCACGGTTAAGATTGGACTCCGTGCCATGCCGACTCAAAACTCGTTGAATCTGATTGAAGCCGTCAAAGACCGACTTGACAACCTCACAAATCATCCAGAATGGATCGATATTGATGCACACATCAAAGTCATTCAAGATGCGCCGCCACTGCATACATGCTCTGGAAGTCGATTAGAAGAACACCTCATTGAACAGGGTTGTATGGAAGGTGGAACTTTACCTTTTGCAACAGACGGCGGTTGGTTTTCAAGGACAGGCGCCCAACCGATCATTTGCGGACCTGGACAGATTGATGTGGCACATCAACCTGATGAATACATTACGGTTTCAGACTTAAGGCAGTCGAATCAGTTTTTGAGACGGCTTATTTCAGACTGGACAACACAAGAAGCGCCATAAATTTTTACCCACGAACTTGCTAATCACGATTCGGGACATAAAACTAGTGTATACTGGTACATTCCACCGAGGTGAATCATGTCTGGAAGTTCTCGAATTGGACGAGGCCGAAACTCTGATACAAATGGTCGTTCTGATTTGCGCTCCGAAAAGATCGGCAACCACGAAGTTTTCAGAGGCACATTGGTCGATCGAAGTCTTAGAGCGGTCAATGCAGAAGCAGGGACTTTAGATGGAGAAATCCTTGTCAAAGGAAACTTCGATCCAAGTTCTCCAGAAGGCCAAGGCCTCCTGACACACGAGCTTTATCACAAAGAGCAATCTGGTGGCGTTGCGGGGCATAGCATTCGAGATGCTGAAGAAATGGCAGCAAGAGCACTCGAAGCCATGGTTTTTCACGAGGCGAAGACAACCGGAAAAAATATGGTTCCTCAGAGTGCCACCGAGCTCTACGAACAAGCCAAAGAAATGCAAACAAAAAGCACACAGGACATTCCATACAACCCAGATGCGCCAGAGCAAAGTTTTGAACCTTGTCCCATACGCGGCTTCACAGCTCTGATGAATCAAGGTTGGACACACGAGCAGTTGCTCCTTGAATGCGTACACCGGTTAATTTCGCACAACGACACAACCACGAGCAACATAGACGACCAATCAGGAGATGTGATAGGCTTCCTCTCGTGAGCACAGTATTTCAAGAAATAGCCAGACGGCTGCGGCGTACTGACCTTCTATTGCTTCGTGCAGTGAGAAGACAACGGGCTCGTCCAGCCATGCGCGCCAAGGGGCAGTTTTGGGGCTCAGTCATCACAGACGATGAAGTGGATGCCCTGCTTCGAGCACATGGTGAGATTGACTATGTCGTCTCAGCGGATGGACTAGACGATGCCATTTCAGCGTCAGCTCAACTTCGAGACGACACCGCCGGCAGGTTTGCTCGGCTTCGTCGGGCATTCAACCTCGATGGAGACGATTCAGATCTGCTCCTTTTGGCTCTGGCGCCTGAGATTTCAGCTGGATATGGTAAAATCTTTGCTTATCTAAACGACAATCTTAATCAAGCATTTCTGACCGTTGACTTGGCCACACGCGTACTTCGTACAGAACGAACACAACGGCTCGGATTGCAATCAAGAC
>JAYYJC010000468.1:0-10000 GCA_036146655.1 Myxococcota bacterium
TAATGAGTGGGGCTCCACTCATCAAAAATCGGTTACTGTTGCTCAACCCTCCGGATGGTGCAGATACTCACACCTCCCGCAGAGTACACCCAAGTGGGCGCCTCTTAAGATGGCTACTTGAAGAAGAAGAATTGCCCTCTGGTGTGGGATTTACCCCTTTAGAGGCCGATGCCGACCCCCTGATTTCTACAAAGACGAGTGAACGCATCGAAACCCTTAGAGGCAGTTTTAAACAAGCCATTACTGTAGCCATCATCGGATCAACGACAGGGGCAAGAGAGGGGGTTGCCATTGCTGTGGCACGAGCTGCAGAAATGCCAATTGCAAGGGTAGACCTTGAACGCTGTAAACAATACCTTGAGCAGCCATGGGATCTGGTCAGAGAATTGCGCCTGAGCAATGCCCTTCCGTTTGTCATTAATGTGGTCTCAAGCCAAGAAGATCCGCAAATGAAATTGCAAGTCATTCAACTGGGCTCTGCACTTGCTACGCTGCCCTATCCGGTGTTGGTAGGAGGTGCCGACCGACGAGCGCTTAGTCTCCTACTCGGCTCTGATCGACCGAGTGTTACGATAAAGGTCGGACGCACCAATATGGATGAACGCCTAGATGCTTGGAAGCGAAACTTCACTGCCAAAGGCTGGGATCTCGGAAAAACATTAGAACTTGCTGAACGCTTTTATTCAGTCGGTGGTACGACAATCAATCGAATCATTGAACGAGCTGAAGCTGAAAGTGGTGGAGTGGAACCCTCTCCTGAAGAACTATGGGCGGCTGCTCGAGAGTGTGCTCGGCCAGAATTCCAAGGCCTCGCACTGCATGTCATTCCGCGCTACAAATGGGAAGATCTGATACTGACAGAGAAAATTAAGCAACAGCTCCAAGATTTGGTCGATGTCATGGCCGAGCAAGAAAATGTATTTCATCGCTGGGGTGCATCTAAAGTCCGTGCGAGGGGTTACGGCATCAAAGCTCTGTTTTCGGGCGGACCGGGAACAGGTAAAACCATGGCCGCTGAGGTCATTGCAGGAACCCTCGGATTAGACATGTTCCGAGTGGATCTGTCTGCAGTCGTTAGTCGCTGGGTCGGTGAAACCGAAAAAAATCTACGAGAGATATTTGACGCAGCCGAAGGAGGAACAGCGGTGATCCTATTTGACGAGGCAGACTCGCTCTTTGGCTCTCGCGGTGATGTCAAACAGGCACAGGATCGTTTTGCAAACCAAGAAGTCTCATTCCTGCTTCAGCGGCTTGAAGTATTTGAGGGATGTGCGATTCTGACCACCAACCTTCAAGAGAACATTGACGAAGCATTTCTCCGTCGATTTGGGGCAGTGATTGAGTTCCCAATGCCTGGACCAGCGGAACGGTTCAAACTTTGGAGCAGGGCCATTCCAGAAGGTGCTCCAAAAGACCCAGACTTAGATGTTTGGGAACTGGCCAAAAACTTTGATATTGCTGGTGGTAATATTGTTTCTGCAGCTATTAACGCCTGCATTTTGGCTTCTGCCCGCAGAGAAAAAGTTGCCATGCGCCACGCTGTTGAGGGCATTGCGCGAGAGCTTATCAAGATGGGTAAACAGGTCAGTCCTGTACACTTTGGCGAATACTATGAGTTCGTGAGAGGACTTTAATCGGCTTCATTTTTTGAACATCAGCCACTTACTTGTTCAACTGATGAGTTCAAACAGCGAACTAGAAGGTCGTCCCAATGCCAGCAGTAAGTCCGAAGACGGGCATAACACGGCCAATTCGTTGATCACTGCGTGGCTGCAATGGGGAACCATTGTTTGCAAAGCCAGGGGTAAAGTCTTCGGTGGTCCATGTGTCGTAAATAAGAGAGCGGTGTCGCAAAAGGACGATTCCCCCTCTGGCATCAAGGTCAATGAATGGACGAACACGCTGATTGCCTTTGATGGCATTAATGGGAAAATTCCACCCCGGATGCATGGTCATTTGCCATGAATGCGGCACATTGACCCACGCAGAGCGAAACACAATTCGAGGGCCTATACCAAGAGCGATGTCTCTCCCGATTTTGCCGCGTTGTATTCCGAAGCCCAAACCAAAATACAATGATCGATTAACCCTTGGGGTGTGTAAGACCTCTTGCTTGATCTTGCAATCTGTGACTTCCTCACCATACTCCCTTTGGTCATTTCGGGAGCCCGTGTACTTGATGCACCCAGGATCTTCAACGAGAACCGTAACCACTTCTCTCCCGCCAGGAACATCTCGGAAATGATGTGAACCCGTTTGGTAATATTCCGCCCACCCGACATTGTCGGATTGCTCACGGCCAACTTCTCCTGGAAAGCCAAGCTCCATCCCCCAATTGGCAATGAATCGGTTGTAGTGTGCCCGCATGTCAATATACAACGGCACATAGGCCCCTTTAAAATCGGAGTCAAGCGGCGAAGATGGGGCTGAAACATTCCCTTGTTGGGCAGTATTGGAACCATAGCTGTTCAACCACCCCTGCTGGTAAGTCACCGACGCTTTGTTGTAAAGAAACCCACCCCCCAGTCCAACCGTAAAGTGAATCGGAAAAGCATCATTGCCGTCAGCAACTAAAATCAAAGAACTGTCGCTTGGATCAAACCGCCAAATCCAAAGTTTGTTGGGATTTCCATTTTTGGGGACAGCCACAAAAATGCTGTCTCTGGCATCGGCATGAAGCTTGGCATAAATGGCCAAATAGGTCAAGAACTCATCGTCTACAATTGGTTTACAGTCCATCTCATTGAGAAAAAGTTGACGCACAAAATCAATCATCACCGCTTTACGAGCCATTTCTCTGACCCCATAAGACTTGTCTTCAGTCTTGTCAGAGTCCAGTCGGTCAGAAAGCCCGTGACCGGAATCCTTTCGTCGAAGATAGATATCCGTTCTCCCTAGGAAAATATCTATTTGTCCCTGCTCATCTAGTTCGACGGGTAAGCCATTAAAAAAGACCTCGTACTGTTTTTCAAAGCCTTCCTTATCAAAGGTATCCTGCATTTGAAAATCCACTTTCATGGAAGGATAGACACCGTCTTCAAGAAGATTTTTATAGTAATCGACATAACCATAAATGCTTTGATCAGTCACAAGCGCCATTAAACCTGGCTCTTGATGCGCCAACTGAGCAGCGAGGTACCAATAGTAGTTGACGGTTTGTGGACCAATCCGTTCAAAAAAAGGGGCAACATTGTTGTTCATGTTGTTGGAGACATTGCCAAGCTGTAAGTACAACAGAAACAGTGGCTCTCGGAGCTCAACCCTGTCCACAAACCAAATCTTCTCCGAAACTTGACGAAGTTCTTCGGCCTTTAATCCCCACTCGTTGGGCAACATGGCATCATAAGGAATGCCGGCCACAGAGTTTGCGGCCGCAATCACTTCACCAATAGCGGAGTCTGGTACACGGGCAGGTTGCCTTTCTGGCGGAAGTGTACGGTCACGAACTTCTCGACCACTTTGGTATAAATCGACACCAGGAAGAAAAAGCACTTCGTTTCGTGAAATGGCAGCCTTGGTATTTCGTTGAAGGGTAACATCTTCATGACCAATGGGATTGTCTGGCCAATCCAATACCAGTACTCTGGCAAATTTGTCTTTTTTCCGACGCTCCTCAGCTTCCTCAGATTCTGAAATGGCTTCTTCCTTTTCCTTCTTTTTTTCTCGTCCCTCGAACAATTTCGCAACAGTGGGATCGATGGGATACGGATTGGCCCAGCCTGAGGAAATGAACACACAACACAACCAAAACACTTGCAGCAACATGAGGATTCTCCCATCGATTCTAGTCGATAGTATAGCAAAATCAGACCAGATATTCAGGATGCATCCGTGAAAATCACGGATTAATAGAGAAAGCTAATTGCAAGATACGGTAGCACCACCAGCCGCAATGGTACAGTTCAAAGAACGGCCACTTAACGAACCTTGGTACTTTGCCACAGTGGGCTTAAAAAAGAGTTCACACGAACCACTGGGAATATCACGGAAAGACCCAACACCACTTCGGACCTGAGCACGCTTACGAGACCCCCCACAGACTGCCTCTAATTCAGATACCGGCAACTGTGAGTTGACCCGCACAGTGAGCGTTCCAGATGCTGGCGCAGATGCAGCCCCCCCTCCACTTGAAGCTGTGTTTCCGGATGAACTTGACCGCCGAGTTGAGCTCCGACGACGGGTTGTGGGTGGCGGTGCAGGTGCCGCAGCTGGTACAGGTTCCGGATCTTCATAAACCTCTTCCTCCATGGACGGCTCAATGGCATACCCTTGTTTTCGAACTTCTTCGTTTGCTGCAAAAGACTCAACATCCTCTTGGTTGTATAAATTCCACACTGAAATGAATGAAACCAACCCAATGAGTATGACCACAGCGGCCAGAAGCACCCAAACACGCATTGTCCCTGTTCGTCCCTCTGCTTCGTCAAAACCCACATAGTTTCCTTGGACATTGGCTCCTGAAAAAGGAGTCGCAGTTCCGCCATAGCCATGTTGTGAGCCAGCAGCATCACCAAGACCAATTCCCATGGGTGCTTGTGGTGGAGGCATTGAGGCTTGACTTTGGTGTAGCCCTTGAGGGTAGCCATAGTTGGGCGGGGGAGCCCCGTGATTGGCTGGAGGCGGTGTTCCAAAACCTGTTGGTCCGTTGCCATAATTGGGGGGTGGTGTTCCGATTGGAGGACCATTGTTCAAGGGTTGTCCACTCGTAGGTGGCCCCTGCGATGGCGGTGGTGCCGATGTAAAGAAACGGGTTTCTGAGCCTTCTTCATCAGAGTCTCCAGAAGATGACTGACCCAAAGGCGCCATCTTTAGCATGCCTGTTTCGTCTGGACTACGAGCCCCAAGCATTGGACTTGGGCCCCTTCCTGGACGAGGCGGGGTATCTTGTCGACTGCGTGAGGCACCGCCCCCGATGGGTGGTTTTTTTCGGTCATTGGACATTTGAACTCCAGAGGTGGACGGCGAAATTGATGCAAAGTTTGGGCCGGATGAACCCGAAACACTTGGTTGAGATAATTTTATGCCATTTGGTGGTGTCGCAACAGGTGGTGAGGTCAGTTCAGAGGAGCGAAGCAAAGGAGGTGGTGAGGCGGTTTGCGAGTCTCTCATTTTTTTAAGCCGTTCCGATGCACTGGACTTCCTTTTCGATTCAGAGCGGCCAAATGATTGAGTGTGTTCCTGTTGTAGGTCTTCAAGTGTAGGTGGCGCAGTAATTGGATTGATGTTGTCAAAGTAGTATTCAGCGAACTCACGGATGGATTGCCCATGCTCCTTCAATATTTGACGCCGCATGTCCACCAATAATCCTTGGCCATTGGCGTACCTATTGCTGGGTTTTGGTTGCAGCACCTTCACTAAAATAGGTCCCAACTGCGGAAGTTCTCGCATTATTGTGTTGGGATCAAAGCTGGTCCGTCCATGCGCAATATCTGATAAGACAGCCTGAACGGGATTGGAGTGATTCAAGGGTATTTGGTATGCCGGTTCTTGCATTAATAGTTCAAAAAGAATGAGCCCTAGTGAGAACAAATCAGTTCGGTGATCGATGCTTTGGCCTCGAGCCTGTTCAGGGGCCATATAAATGGGTGTGCCTCGAATCTCACCATTGTCCATTGTAAACTCAGCGTTATCCACTCGTGCCAAACCAAAATCAAGGATTTTAATGTCGCCACTTTGTGTCAACATGATGTTCTCTGGTTTTAAATCACGGTGCACCAATTGAAGCGGCTCACCATTGTCTCCGGGTGTCGTAAAGGCTTGATATAGAGCATCGGCAATCTCACATCCGATTTCAACGCCAGCATCCGTAAAGATGGCACGCTGATGTTTGTGCATATCATCCAGAACTTGTCTAAGATTAACGCCATGAATGTATTCCATGACAACAGCGTTGTGCGCTTCAATGTATTCAAAAACGCGAACAATACAACGATGCTTGACTTGGTCAAGCAACGAGAACTCTCGAAGCAGAAGTTCAATGGATTCGGGCGTGGCATTATTCAGTTTTTTGATGGCCACCACACGCTGCTTTCGTCCAGCTAAACCTCGCCCTTGAACAGATCCAACTGCCAAATAAACCGTTCCAAAGTGCCCTGAACCGATCTCTCGAACAATGCGGTAATTCTCAAAAATTTGCTCCAAACAAATTCCCCTATCTTGTGTGTAATTATCATAACATTCAAATCAACTCTGTTGACTTGGCTTCGGGGGCCGTCGCCGTCGGCCACTTAAAATACGACGCACATTTATCAACATGGGGGACAACATTGGAAAAAAGATTAGCAAACTGAGTATGGGAATGAGCACACTTAGAGAATGAAAAATAGATTGCTTTTCACTCCAGTTGGAGTCTTTCATTCCTTTACCTGGAGGTAAGTCCATCCATGCATTGGGATAAAGAGTTACTTCTGCTGATGCATCGGCAAAAGTATTGAGCCGTAAGCGGGTGACAAACTGACGGTCCAAGTTGCTGGGGTGAATTTTGTAGCGCAACTCGTACCAAAGATACCGTTTGGCAGCAGCCAATGTAAAAGCTTCACCAAGCCCCCGTGCAGAGCGTTTTACAAATGAACTCCCCTCACCGACATCCGCAATCCATGCCAACGATGCATTGTCAATGCCTTTATTTTCGAGATTTCCGTCAATGCGAACCTCTCGATTGCGGTTACATAAGCGACCACCAGACACCTCCGCTCTATTTTCACGGGGCAGTTTAAAACGAGGTAAAATGGGTGTTCCTAAGCCAACGGTGTAAATTAAAGGACGGTAGCGAATATCAACCTCAGGATCACCACGAACTCGGCGAATCGTCTCCACAAGATTTTGAAGTCGACTCGAATTATCAGAACAGACATCGTCCGATTTCTCGTTGTTAAAGCCATCTGTCAGTGCAATAATGGTGGGTTGCGCTTCATTAACCTCCATCCATTCACGAACCTCTTCTCTTTTCAATAAATCAACTGCAGCAAACTTAATGCTGTTGTACAAATGCGTGTATCCACCACGCGGCTGAATGGATGAGATAAGGCTAGAGTATGTCTCACGGTCTTCAAGAAACTGAAGTTGACCACCCACTGGACGAGGTACACCATCTGTAAATTCATACAGTAAAACAGCCGTTTTCACATCTTCTGGAAAGAATGCCGCTTTTACATTATTCTGAGTTAGTGCTGTTTTTACGATTTCCATGCGATTTTTATCGGCATAGGAATCTTGAATGCTCATCGAACCAGAAGTGTCAATCATCAAGATAAAGAGTTGCTTCACATGCACTGGATCATGAGGTATGAGTTCAACAAAAACATCATTTTTGTCGTCTTCTTTGACCAAACGACCATTGTGAGAAACGCTTAGATGTTTTCGTTCAACGGGCAGTCGAAAAGGGTCATACCCACTCATAAAAGTAAAGGAGAGCCGAACCTCTCCAGCACCACGGTTAACCCAAGGTAGACATTTTGGAATGAGGGAAACTGTATTTCTTAGCGTCTGCTCACATTCGTTTTCTTTGGTTAACAGCTTAAGCACAATATCAGAATCATCAGAACTTTTCGGGGTACCAATGCGCAAGGTGGTCCCGTCTATCTTGTTCAGACTTTCTTCTGAACAACTAAAAAAGTTCAATGCTAACCAGAGATAAATCATCATTCCTCTTCACGAGGCAGCACAATAAACTCAATTTCTGCCGCATCGCCCATTCTAATGCGGTCCTCTGACTCGAGCTGGGTTTCTACAGGAACAGGAGAACGCGGGTCATAATCCAACCGAACCCACTCTAAAAATCGTTTCATACGGGTGGGATAGACACTGAGGCCACGAAGATAGTAGCGTTGCTCTTTGTCTACACGGAAACTGGTATGGAGCTCCATTGCAGATGACTCTGGTGGCAAGTACAAGTCTAAACCATTGGGATAATGTCCGACAAATCTTTCTCTTGGCTCAGTAGCCCCAGGGTCAATTGGAATACGATGTCCAAATCGGTGGTGTGAAATGACACGTATCCAACCCGCATACAGATCATCAGGAACGCCCCACACACAGACACCAAATAGAAATCCAAATCCGGTGGATGCAAAAGCACTGGCGTAGTACAATTCGTACAATTCAAAAGCACTCCAGGTCAAACCCCAAATCACTGCAGCACCAAAACCAGCTGTAAATCCACCAAACAGATGTGTGAACAATTGAATCATGCCAGTCCACTTGCGCACAGTCACGGCTCCCAAACCTGAAGCCACCCCCATCAAAATAAATGCACCAATGCGATATTGATAGTTCAAAAGGTTTGAATCAACACCTTCCTCTCCAATAACCAACCGCACGAGGAGCATCCATAGATAGTATCCTCCAAGAGAAGCACCAAATGCAATTCCACCAGCGGTCAGTGACTTCCAAAGCCGATCTCTGAAGCGCCACCGCCGAAGGTTTCCCTCGCCTAAAGTAGATCCAGCTGCAATCACGGAAGACAGACTGGTCAGCCATATGACTCCATCAAGGTTAGCAGGCCAAGACATGGACGACTGAGACAGAAAAACTTGAAGCAACCACCAAGTGGATAGTCCAAATGTCGCACACCAATACCCCATACTGAGATGGCGAGTCCATTTATATGGAATCAAATAAATATTCATTGAGATGTCTGTCAGAAATTGGGGCTATGGGGATAAGAAGATGGTTAATTCAATATAGAACACCGCCCTTAAAATGTCATCCCATGGACGGAGTTTTATTCCTCACCGTATTCTTCTCTTCGGAGACCTGTCACCATCGCAGAGACCCAAAGCGTAAAAACCCCACCTGCTCCAACCGCAGCACAGCCAAATCCGCCCTTTTCGCCAGCGAGTGCTGCTGCAGAAATAACACCTTCACCAGTATCACTGCCACTGCCTCCATATACAGCAGTATCTGAGGTCGTAGAATCGGTTTCCCCTGTTTCGGTAGAGCTACCAGTGTCTCCACCTGTGTCACCAGTATCAACACCAGTATCGGCGCCAGTATCAACCGCAGTGTCTCCACTGTCATCGATGGTGCCAGTATCGCCAGTATCGCCGGTATCGCCAAGTGCTAAATTAAGACCCAAAAGTGACATGGTCAGGACAGACATAGTAAACTCCTATTGATAAAGTTTATATCGTCCCTCTCACTATGATGCATAAGTAAATTACAATCAAAAGAATAAATTTAATCCACAATCGTCTAATATTCGTCTCCAAACATCCATTTATACGGGTCAATTATGTGGTTCTTCATCGCTCTCCTAATCTCCAACCCTTCTTGGTCAGCCGACCCAAACAAACCGCACCCACATCAGGGCATCGCCACGCAATTTAAAAATCCGAAGCGCAGCGACTTGACGGCCACACAAGAGGCCAAACTCAAATCTGGACAATCAGTCAAAACACAAGTCAAAGCCGGGAATGGTGGCCGTGGAATCGCCGTCATGGATATTCAAGCCACGCCTGACAGAGTGTGGCAGATCATCACAAGCTTTGAAAAGTACCCCGACTGGATCGATGAACTCAGCCTCTGTGAAGTCTATGGCAAATCCGATGAATCAGTCAAAGCCAAATTTATCATCTCTACATTGATGATTAAGGTTGAGTACTACATCCAACACCGATTACACAAAGCCGATGGCTACTTGACATGGAGTCTCGATTATTCGAAAGAAAGCGATCTGGATGACTCAACGGGATATTGGCTTATTTATCCGTCACCAGCAGATCCTACGAAAACAAGGGTAGAGTATTCCGTTGACATTCGCATTAAAGGCTGGGTGCCTTCCTTTATCGAAGATATGCTCGCAGATCAAGGGCTGGAGGATGCCACGCGTTGGGTTAAGCGGGAGTCAGAAAAGGGCTAAGACCCTCAAAACATGATACACTTTTGCGCACAAGTTTAGACAAGGAGACTTCCGCATGCGCATTCTCACACTCTTGACGCTGCTCTCTTTCGCAGCATGTGCCAACCCATATGAAGACGCCAAACAGATTGGTACCATTGA
>JAYYJC010000469.1:0-10000 GCA_036146655.1 Myxococcota bacterium
GGCATACAATGAATTTTTGAAAGCCAATCCCAAAAGTACAAAAGCCTTTGAAGCCAAAATGGCACTGGAAAATTTGTATGTTGAACGGGCCAGAAGCTCTAAGTCTCTTGAGGATTATGACAGCTACCTCAAGAGATTTTATGAAGACGAGCAAGTCAGTATGTACGATAAAATCAAGGAAGAGCGACGGGATGTGGCATTTGATCAAGCCATTGAAAGCGATGATACGGACATCTTAGATGCATTTATCAAGCGCTACAAAACCTCTGACCCAGATTTGACCAACAAAGTGAGAAGAGCAAAGAAAGTGGCGGCATACAGCAACAATTTAGAAGCCACCCAACTATTTCAAGAGCAGGTAAATCTTCAAGGAGACTCGAGTGGTCCCTTGGATGGTTGGATGTTTAGCCTTGAGGTAACAAACAATGGTGACCAAACGATTGAAACCTTAAACCTTAAAATTGAATTTCTAGACATCGATGGCAATGTGATCAAATCAGACGACACAACGGTGGTGGGAATAGGTGAATTTAAAGGCCGTGAATGGTTGTTTGAAAGTGAAAAAAAGTTAGCTGAAAATCCGAAACTTCGCCGTCAAAAACCACCATTTAAAGCAGGCGAAACCCGAGAGTGGGTTTATACAACAGGGGACATCCCCCCCTCTTGGGCTAAGCAAGTCAAAACCCGCTTTAGTGCGATTGTTTTTTCAAAGGAATAAACCGTGCTGTGGCTTCTCACAGCCTGTCTGCAACCCAATATGACAGATGATTCTGTCCGCTGTGACCCAGGCCCTTTAAGTCCAGGAGAGCTAAGAGCAAGAGTCAGAGAATGTGCAGACGAAGCCATTCCTTTCGGAGAAGGCCGAAGAGGAGAATGGCTAATTGAGAATTCAACACTCCGGGTTGCGGTTCGAGCAGCTCCAAATGCACTGACCCACTTCAATACGGCAGGGGGTGGAATCGTTGATCTGGCCACTCCAATCGGAAATGATCTTATCCATGAAATCCTCCCCACCATTGGTTCTGAACCCCTCAAACAGGCTCAACTTGAGTTAACAAGCAACGCCGATGAGGCGGTTGTCTCTCTCAATGACATTGAGAGTGGTGCAACCGTAAAATACCGGATTGAGATTGACAATCCCACCATCGAGTTTGATGGGCATGACGGTCTGATAATTGTGCCAAACGAAGGTTTTGAACGAATGGGACAGATGCTTATTCACCCTGAATACGCAGAAGTGATCGCTTTCGATGGTCAGGTCACGGATTTGGGTGGTTATTTAAGCATCTCAGGACAACGGATCGCTGTGGACAGCGCAAATCAAGTTTGGAAGTGGCTGAATTCATCTGACAATGTCCATTCTTTTTCTTCAAACGGAGATTATTTTAAGGTCTTTTCAACAAATGGAGAAGAGCTTGGGCGTTTTGATTTTGACGGTGGTGATTTTAGAGGACACCTTCCCAATGAAGCAGAAAGCATCCAAGTGGTCAAGAATGGCTGCATGCCGTCAGACCAACTGCCCATTTCGATGACAGAAATCCCAGATCTTACAGATTGTACAGAATCACTGATACGGGTTCAAGATGAACAAGGACACAGCATATTTGCGACTTTAAACCACAAGGATGGTCAAATTGTGATCCCTCCCAGTGGTTGGTCCTTAGAAACCCCAATGCCTCTTGAGGATGTTGTAATTTCTGCTGGGCCAAGGCACTCTGTGGTGACTATGAATGTGCTTGATCCCCAAGCAAATACGCAATTCGACATCACACTTTATCAAAGCACAGAAAGCTACTTGGTCTTCTCACCATTGGCGAACTGCGGCCCGTCATCTGAGTTAAGAATCAGCGCTGAACAAAGTGCGCAAGCCCTGGCTGCCCAAGGAATTGACTTTGCCATTTGCAGCGCTGAACACATGGTACCCTCTTTTCCCAATCTTTCTGTGCATACATCTGCAGAGATTAACCTGTGGCCAGGCAGTCATAGTGAAGAACCACATGTTCTCGCATGGCCATGGACTCAAAGTCTACGAGACCCCGGCTATGGCGCAATACCACCGGACATGTCGACTTATGACCAACTTGATTTTGCGGCAAAAACCGGACGAAACACTTTAATTGATGTCGATTGGATTAGTGAACACCCACCACCTTGGGATACTCCGCCAGACTTTTTATTGCTACACCATGAGGAAGAGTTGGAGACTTATCGACAATTACTGCACGATCGAGTCCCCATTATTCCACTGGGCCCCATTAATCACTGTCTCACTCTAAGTGATGTTCAAACACACCCTGTAGACATCGAACGATCGCTTCGTCGGATGAATACCTCCATTGGCAATGGTCCGGTAGTTCGTCTTGATGTAGACGGTGCTCATAATGGAGAACTGTTGGATGAAAGAGAACAGTATATGGTCTCCATCGAAATCGAAGCCCCAAGGTGGATGGCACTTGAGGAACTTGAATTGTGGTCAAATGATGCGCTATTGATGGTATGGGAAATGGGTGATTCTCGGAAATATCAAATCCCTATTCGAGGGAAGCACAGTACCTTGTCAGCAGTTGTTAAAGGATTCTCAACCTTGGACAACTCTGAACTGTGGGGAATGAGTTCACCCGTCTTTATCTCAAATGTGATTGCTCCGATTCAAGACACCGCATCAGGTGAAAATGACTAAAGACCAGAACCCCCGTGCTTCTCGATCAGCTTCTCTTGCAAATGTGCGTTGAGTGCATCCAACATCTCCTGAAGATCACCTTCTACAAATCTGTCGAGTTTGTAGAGAGTCAGGTTAATGCGATGGTCTGTCACCCTGTTCTGCGAATAATTATAGGTTCGAATTCGTTCAGAACGATCACCTGAACCAACCTGCGCACGTCGGGTTTCTGCATGCTCAGCATCGGCTTCAGCCTGCATTTTTTCAAGTAGGCGGGCAGACAAAACCTTCATGGCTTTGGCTTTGTTCTTGTGCTGAGACTTTTCATCTTGGCATTGAACAACAAGGCCCGTTGGAATGTGTGTTATTCTCACCGCAGAGTCAGTGGTGTTAACCGATTGTCCACCTGGACCGCTCGCTCTGTACACATCGATTCGCAGATCCTTTTGATCTATATTGAGCTCAACTTCATCGGGAACAGTCATGATTGCCACAGTAGATGCTGAAGTATGCACCCGACCTTGCGATTCAGTAAGAGGGACGCGCTGAACACGGTGAACACCAGACTCATGCCTAAGAAGTCCATATGCCGTTCCACCACTGATTTGACAAATGATTTCTTTGTAACCCATGGCGCTTTTACCAGCAGCACCACCGACGGTAATGGTTGAGGAGGACAAAACTTCCACTCTCAAGCCATTGGACTCACAAAATCGGGTATACATGCGAAACAAATCCGCAGCAAATAGAGCTGCTTCGTCGCCACCTGTTCCAGCTCTAACTTCTAGGATAATATCCCGTCCTTCAAATGGATCAGGTGGAATGAGGGCCACTCGGAGTTGTTGCTCAAGTTGCGGGATTTTTTCTTCGAGATCTTCTATTTCAAGTTCAGCCATTTCAGCCATTTCTGGATCTTCAAGAAGTTCTCTGGCCTCAATCAATTCTTGTTTGGATTTGGCGAGCTCTTGCCAGACCAATACGATGGGTGCAAGATGAGCACGCTCTTTGGTGACTTCGCGAATGCGACGAGAATCAGCTAAGACACGGGGATCCATCAGAGCACGGTCTAGCTCCTCAATACGGGCCTCACATTGTTCTAAGCTGCGTAACATTTCTTTCTCCTTGCGTTCGTACGCCTACTAACCGATTTGGGAGCCGTTTGTACAGCAGCAGCCGAAGCATCGTCTCAAAAACGGTGAGATGTCCGCTCAGTCATCTATTCGACTCTGGGCGTAACAAACCCAAACTAGCGTTTATAGGCTTGCACTCGGAAAGTCGAAGAATCTTCTGAAGGATAATCAACAGAGAGATGTACAAAGGTTTCTGCATCAATGTCTTCTTTCAGCCGAAGGTCTATTGGATTATCCATGTCAGAGATCAGACCTAGGGTGCTGATGCTACCACCACCCTTCAAAGCTTGTGCATTCCCAAGTAGTCGGCGTACATTGGCTGATGCAAGTGAAAAAGAACCATTGTGACCACCGGTTTCAGCAGTGTCACGGTACGCACGCATGATTCGGTCTACAGAAGATAATATTACCAAGACATCGTTCTGTTGCTCGGCAATTCGCTTCGCTCTCAAAAGCGCAAACTCGGCGGCTTGAACATGGCGTTCGGCCGATCCACCAGTGTTGGAATAAAAGAACTCACCGTCGTAACTCTTTTGAAATTGAGCCAATTCCATGGGCGTGCCACCAATAAGTGCAACCACCGGTGTGGCATCGATTGATTTTACAAGAGAATGAATAAACTTAAAGTGACTACTGTTGGATGGACAGTGAAAAAGAACTCTGTCGCCAAAACCAAAGGTCAGAGCGTTCGAAAATGTGTCGACGCTCGAGCCTGAGCGCCAAACAAGGCTTTTGGCTTCAGGTGTTGTTTCTAAGCTTGAAAACCGCAATCGATTCCGAGCTTTGTCTGGCTTTACGCCACTAACACTGTGAATTTGGAGTAGTGCTAAGTAACGCTCACCTTCTCTTGGAACCCTAATTTTTCCTTCGACCCAATCGCCGGATCTGAGATTAAACCGTCGAATCTGAGAAGGAGAGACATAAATGTCATCCACACCTGGCGCAAAATGAGAAACACTTGAACGCAGAAAACCAAAGCCATCTGGTAACACTTCAAGAAAGCCATCACCAATGATGGTGTCTGTTCTGGTGCTATGCAAGCGAATTAATTCAAAAACAAGTTCAGAGGCTTGAAGATTACCAGCATTGTCAATGCCACTTTCTTGGGCTTCACGAACGAGCTCGGGAAGCGCTTGGGCACGAAGGGAGGACAGATGAATAGACATAGGGGACTCAGGGGAAAAGTCAGAGGTGGGATGGGAGGATTATATCCTATTTTTTGACCGTTGAAATGACAAAAATCCGATCTTTAAGCGGGATAATATCAGTAGCATAACAGATGTTGTGGTATAAATTCATCCTCCCATCAATAATTTACAGAGAGCCACAATGATTCAGCTTATTTTGTCTTCTTTATTTCTTGCTTGCTCAGACAAAGACAATGCTTCTGACAGCGCCACAGAGAATGAAACCACCGACACACAAGATGGAACGGACACCACAGACACAGAAGAACCTGCAGATCCCAATGCTCCATCAGTGACTGAAGCGGATGCGTGGTGCTACACTCAAGGTGGGTCAACCAATGTGGACTACTGGGCATTTAGTGCGACCGTTGCAGATCCTCAAGGTGTTGACACCATAGAATCTTTCATGATGGAAGGGATTAGCTTTGAACTGGCAGCAAATGGTTCACAGGTCAAAACCATTGCTCTGGTCTGCGACCCCTCAGGTGCGTGCACAGGTTCAGAAGCAACAGACACCGTTGGTGTTGGATGCATACAGGCCACGGACTATCAAGCGACTTTCACTATTTCTGATGCAGATGGAAATCTGTCCAACCCATTGACTGTGCCCTGCCGTGAGGGTACGAGTGCTGCAGGAAAGTAAACAATCGACTTGCCCTTGATTAGGACATAAAAAACCGTGGTGGTATCCAAGCCCATGAAGACTGGCCCCGCTGCTCGATGGACATGACTTCACTTGCGGCATCGACACTGTGCTGGGCTTTAAGGATGGTGGCATCCTCAAGCTTTACATTTTGGCAAATGCCAGGAATGTTGTGTTGTCCAAGCGCTTTGGTGGGAATCCCTGGAAATCGCTCCGTGACATGACCCTGAATGGTGCGCACAAAACCAGCAAATGCTCGGTCTTCAGCAGCCACAACGAGACGGCCTGTACGCTCAACGCTGGCATATATGGCATCCCAGTCCGGTGGGACGATGGTGCGGAGGTCGATCACCTCAGCGGAAATACCACTCTTAGCGAGAACATCTGCGGCCTTCATACTGGTCCATGCTGCTCGCCCCCATGACACGATCGTGACATCATGGCCCTCACGCCGGGTCGCTGCTTTTGAGAACGGTACACGAATCTCCGGATCGATTTCAGGTATCCCTCCCCTCATTACCATGCGCTTTAGATCCGCAATGGCGTTGTCATCTGTGGGCTCGTTGGGAAAGGCTGGCCCCAAATACTGACGGTACATCCATTTGGGTTCAAGACAAATTACTGGACCCTTGTATTCGGCGGCGGTCATCAACAAACCATAGACATCCCATGATGTTGAAGGCATTAAAATGACCAAGCCCGGTATGGGGCTCAAGTATCCGTCCAAACTCATTGAGTGATAAACAGCTCCACCACCAAACGGGTCGACTGGAGTACGCATAATGACCGAGAAGTTCGCATTTCCATTGGTGCACCAATAAAGATTGCCCATGTGTACGAACCAGTGAAAAGCATTCAGCGCATAATCGCCAAACTGAATTTCGGGTAAGACCACGAGGTCTTCATGAAGGCCGGCGCCACAGGCTGTTCCCATGATCAAGGGTTCATTTAGGGGCATATCCAATAAACGGTCTGGATGCTTCTTTTTGATTCCAGCCGTGGCTTGCATAACGCCGCCAAGATTTCCAACATCTTGGCCCCAAGAAATCCCGTTGTGATTTTGAATAATGTTGTCAATTGCAGCCCGAATGGCCCCGCCATAGGTAATGCTTGTGGTTTGGGGTGCTGGGCTGGCTTCAGTCACAGCTGGGAAAGGGGCATATATATTTTCAAAAATGGATTCCGCAGGGGGGTCAGGCTCTTGTCGAACTTGCTGGATCATCTCTCGGATCTCCACCTCAACTTCTGCCATAATGTTTCCGAGTTCATGATGCACAAAGAAGTCCTGCCCCGATTGATTGTCTTTGCGCCGAAGAATATCGGCTTCCTTGAGAACGCCTTGGTTGACCAACTGCGCCCCAAAAGTCAAAAGTGGGTCAGGCTGGTTGAGATCAAATGCATAGCTTGCGGCAGAACTGTGGGCATTTAAGCGAGGCAAATTAACCACATGAAACAAAATTGGCTTTTGTTCTTGCTGTACATATCGCATGGCTTCGTAAGTGGTTTGATAAGTGTCCCAAAAGTCGCTGCCGTCACACTCAAAATGACGAATTCCAAAACCTTCAGCGTATGCTTTGAAACTTTTTATTCCACGCCCATCATCAGGATCGGTGCTGATGGCAATACCATTGTCAGTCACCATGATGACAGCAGGTACTTGCCAAACGCTTGCAGCATTCATGGCGTCATGCATGTCACCTTCTGCGGTTGTGCCGTCCCCAACGATTCCCATAGAAATACCGTCTTCGATTCCTTTCATTTCGAAACCTTTGGCGTAACCAACCGCCTTACCGAGTTGCATACCCACAGGGGATTGTACAGGTAGAATTCCCACATCTGATAAACTTAGATGATAAACCATTTGACGCCCACGGCTCATCTCGTCAGTGTCTTTGGAAAACTGCTGGCGCAGGACTGCTAGGCTAAATTCTTGATACCCCTGAAGTTCACACCACATGGCACAAAGTGCACCAGAACGGTAGTGCGGCACAATCCCAAAGTTTTGGGAGTCCACCAACTTTGAAAGCGCCAACGCAGTGGCAGTGCCATGGATCTCTTCACCGGGACCCCAAATGGCAAACTTAACCTCACCTTTAGAGACAAGCCTAACAATGTGCTCTTCAAGTGCACGAGAACGCAATCCGACACGGTAAGCATGGACCAATTCTTCTGGTGTGGGCATTGGAATATCGACAGTGTTTGACACGGCTTGACTCATTGGAACCTCACGAAGTCAGAAATTAAAAAGGACAAGTATTTTTATATAACCGGTTAGTCAGTTGGATACGTCAGTTGGACAAGACCAAGTACACTCTCTGTGCCCTTGTTTACAGGCATCATCTTCTTGGTGGCTTTCTTGCAAACAATCCTCTTTGATTTGCATGCATGACTCAAGGCAAGCAGAAATCTCAGTACAAGGGGCTTCACAATACATCTCTGATTCATGAATGGCATAGGAAACGCCAACTTTCTTTACAAAGACTTGGTAGGCCGCTTCACAACATTGCTTTGAATATGGCGTGCTTTCAGGCTGAGCACGGTGACGCTCTACCATGGAGAGCATGACCGATACACTCAACAAACACATTGCAGATACACCGAGGTATCCTGTTGATGAACGCCAGCCTTTGTCATGCCAAAAAGCTCGAATGGCAGCAACTGTGGTTGTGGTGACTGCAATCGCAACAGGAAGAAGACGATACCAGTATGTCCCCAACAGGATCATCACGGTTTTATGAACTCCGGTTCGCCCATGTCCATCATACGGCCACAAAAAGAAATAAGTAAGACTGATTGAAATCATCAACACTGGGGCCAAAACGATGGACCACAACCAAGCCCACTTTCCTCTTGCTGTCCAAGCCATAAGAACCGCACAAAAAGATCCCCCCAAACATGCCGCAAGTGCGGCTTGAAATGAAGTGGGGCTTACAAAGGCGGCAAAGATGGAACTGTCCGCATTGGACGCCTCCACACATACCCCAGCAAACCAACCACCGATAGAAAATATCAGAAGAGCTTGCATGATATTGGCTATAGAAATCTTCACGACAATATCATACCTTTCTTTTCAATCTTAATGTGTTTCTCTTTCGTGAACAGATACACGAATACACAATTATGAGATAGGATAATTAGATATGTTAGGAGGTAAAAATGTCACGACATGCAGTGATCATTGGTGCAGGCATTACAGGCCTGCTAACCGCCATAGAACTGATTAAAAGAGGATGGAAAGTCACCGTCGCCGAAGCAAAGCACATCGGTTCAGGTTCCTCTTCTCGAACGGCTGCCGGAATTCGTCAGCAGTTTTCTACACAGGAAACTGTGCTTGGAATGCGGTACTCTGTAGACTTCTACAAAAACTTTATGGATATTGTTGGTGGACATACCGACCCCATCGTTCAAAACGGCTACCTTTTTTTACTAAACCAAAATATTGATGCCGCTGTTTCTCGTGTTGAAATGCAACGCACAGCCGGTCTTGAAGATGTTCATTTTTTAAAACCAGATGATGTGAAACATCTATTTCCATATGTAGATACGGACTCTATACAGGGAGCCACATGGTGCTCGAGCGACGGATTTCTAAGGCCCGGTGTCATTTATGGAGAAGCAGCCAATGCGGCACAACGGTTGGGCGTAAATATCATCCAAAATGCCCCCATCAACAAGGTCCGATTAAAAAATGAACTTATAAATGAGGTCAGAGCTGGAAACACTTGGCTCACAGCTGACCTTTTTATTGATTGCACCAATGCTTGGTCTCCAAGATTGGCGGCGCTACTTGGCGCTCAAGTTCTCCCAATAGAACCTCTTAAAAGATACCTCTGGTTCATCGATCGAGGCGAAGAATTCCAGGAAGACACATTTGCAAAAGTCCCTATGATCATTACACCCAAAGGGGCATATTGTCGCCCTGAAAATAGAGGTTCACTCCTAATGGGCTGGGCTCATCGAGCAGATTCAGAACCCTCATTTGACCACGACGATCAAGACACGATCGAAACCCCATATTCACATACAGGATTCGACTCTTTGGCTTTTGAAGCTTGGGAGACGGTTGCAGAATACATTCCTCCATTTGGAGAGTTCGATGGCATCGCCGCAACGACCTCAGGCTACTATGGAACAACGCCTGATCACAATCCATTTCTAGGCTACGATCCGCATCGACAAAATCTTCTTCATTTGGTCGGTTTTTCAGGCCACGGCGCCATGTTTGGTCCATTTTCAGCCCTTGCTGCCGCCCATCTTGCAGAAGCCGGTTGTAACCTCGATAGCATTCCCTTATTCGGAGAAAATGTGTCGATGTCTGCATTTGCACTAGACCGCGAGTATCATGCATCAGAACATATGGTGATCTAAATTCTAGCCCTTC
>JAYYJC010000470.1:0-10000 GCA_036146655.1 Myxococcota bacterium
AATTGGAGAGCAGGTTAACCAGTCGGCAGTCCAAACTCTGAAATGAATGGAGCGCAAAATGAGACCTATAGTACTGTGTATCTTAGATGGTGTTGGCTGGGGAAGAAGAGACGATGGGGATGCTGTGGCAATGGCCCACACCCCAGTGCTTGACCAACTAATGCATGAACATTGTTGGACTTTATTAAAAGCGCATGGAACGGCGGTTGGTATGCCCTCAGATGGGGACATGGGCAATTCTGAGGTTGGACACAACGCCATGGGCGCAGGTCGCATATTTTCGCAAGGGGCAAAACTGGTTCAAAATGCCATCCATTCAGGCCAAATATGGGGTTCAGCTGCTTGGCAAAAGGCCATTACGGCCAACACCCTCCACATCATGGGCCTTTTAAGTGATGGAAACGTACACTCTCACATCGATCATTTTACAGCCATAATCACACAAGCCGCTCAAGAAGGGGTACAACACCTCAGAGTTCATCTTCTGACGGACGGTCGAGATGTAGACCCCCGTTCAGCTCTGACTTACATTGAACACTTAGAAGAAGTTCTTGCTGGCGTGGACGCAGATTATTGCATTGCCACAGGTGGTGGCAGAATGCACATGACGATGGATCGCTATGAAGCCGATTGGGACATGGTAAAGAGAGGCTGGGATACGCATGTACATGGACAAGGTCAGCGCTTTTCATCTGCTGCAGAAGCTGTGAAACACTTTTATGAAGAATTTCCCGAAATGGATGATCAATGGCTGCCCGGTTTTGTAGTGGGCGAGTTCAAACAGATTAACGATGGGGATGCCGTTCTTTTCATGAACTTTAGAGGCGATCGGGCAATTGAAATTAGCCGAGCTTTTGAAGAAGAAACGCTGTCCACTTTCGACCGTGGCAAAAGACCCAATGTCTTTTTTGCAGGTATGATGGAGTATGATGGTGACTTGAAGGTCCCGAAACAATATTTAGTGCCTCCACCTGAAATCAATGACACTGTTGGTGACAGAATGTCGGCCGCAGGACTATCCGTTCTTTCCGTATCTGAAACACAAAAATTCGGTCATGTTACTTTCTTCTTCAACGGAAATCGATCAGGTGCATTGCCACACGAAGACCAACAAGAACTTCCGTCTGCCAATGTTCCTTTTGATCAACTTCCAGAGATGTCTGCCTCCGCCATTACCGATGCAGTGGTTAAAGCCCTACACACCCAAAAATATCAACACATTCGACTCAACCTTGCCAATGGAGATATGGTTGGCCATACAGGTGATTTTGACGCCACTGTAAAGGCGATCGAATTCCTTGATCAATGCCTCGAAAAAATAACAACGGCGGCTTTGGAAAATAATGCCGTGCTCTTGGTTACAGCAGACCATGGCAATGCGGATGAAATGGCCCAGATTGACAAGAAGTCAAATGGCTACAAATGTGATGCAAATGGCAAAAGAGTGCCATCAACATCTCACTCCAAAAACCCAGTGCCTTTCCTATTGATTGACCCACAACAAGAATGGTCTCTCAAAGGTCAGGCCGCTGAAGTTTCTGGCGGCATTGCTCAAATTGGAGGCACACTCCTCCATGCATGTGGGCTAGAAGTACCAAATCATTATTTACCCAGCTTAATAGAAAAGAGAAACGCATGATTGATCTTCGCTCTGATACTGTGACTCAACCCACAGATGACATGAAAGCTGCAATGATGGCGGCGCCACTCGGCGATGATGTGCTTGGAGATGACCCTTCTGTAAAGCAGCTTGAAGAAAAAATTGCAGCAATCAGCGGAAAAGACACCGCCATCTTTGTTCCTTCTGGGACAATGGCCAATCAGATTGCCATTTGGTTACATACCCGTCGAGGCGATTCGGTTGGAGTCGAAAAAAACGCACACATCTTTCATTACGAGGCCGCTGCTCCAGCTATATTTTCATCAGTAATGCTTCGACCAATTGAGGGTGAAGCGGGCATCATGAATATCTCGTCCCTTGAAGAGAAATTCCTTCCGCCAGACCCACATTTTGCACCGATGACATTGGTCTGCGCTGAGGATACGGCCAACAGAGGCGGAGGACAATATTACCGTACTCAACAGCTACACCAATTGTGTGAAACAATACACAATCACAAAGCATCGGCCCACCTCGATGGTGCTCGAGCCTTTAATGCAGCAGTGGCAAGTGGCGACCCCTTAAATGTCAGAGTTTCAGGTTTTGACACCGTGAGCATTTGCTTTTCAAAAGGTCTGGGGGCTCCAGTCGGATCGGCTCTTTGTCTTCCTGCAGAATTAAGAGACAGAGCCATCCGCGCCAGAAAGGCGATGGGTGGTGGCATGAGACAATCGGGTATGATGGCCGCAGCAGCAAATTATGCACTCGACCGTCATATCGAACGGCTACATGAAGATCATCTCAATGCACAACAACTTGCCGAAGGTCTGAAGACAATGGGACTTGATGTTGAACCTTGTTACACAAACATGGTTTATTTTCATCACCCGAAGGCCCCAGCACTGATTGAGAAAGTCAGAGCAAAAGGAGTGCTGGCTTTAGCTCTAACCCCAACTCGGATCAGAATGGTCACTCATCTCCAAGTTTCAATTACAGACATTGCCCGCACCATAGATGCCATACACAGCACAATCTCTGAGCTTGAAAGCGAATAGAACTCGGTTTCAGCCTGCCGAGTGGAAGAGTAATTAAAGTCGACTAGTCGCAGTTTGCGGGAACTGCGTAGGTGATTTTAATGGTATCCCCTTCTTCGGGCGGATTATTTTCAAAAATAACTGAATTGGTTCCTGAGTCGTAGTACCAACCACTGGTGACAGGCTGACCATTGACCATTACCTCAACCGTCGATCCCACTGCAGGGTGATCTAGCGGATAACTGTCAGCCACAACAGATGCCTCGGCAAGAAGCTGCAAGTTTGATGGACTTGACCAATCGCCGCAGATGCTCAGAAAAACACCGCCACTGGCTTGAGACGCTTGGTAATATCCATCGCCTGGATCAGCTGAACCGCAACCACTTGGATAGTCTCCTGCAATTGAAGACATTCTGACATTTGCTGGATTGCCTTTTTTGGCGATGACTTGATTGAGATAGCTATCCCAAGAGCCATTGGATTGTTCAGGTTCGTCTGACACCATAACGATGTGCAACAGGGAATTAGGACGCATAAATCCAGCATTACACTCATTCTGATCTGTGTTTTCAACAGCACGAGAAGTAATGGTCAATAATTTCTCTGTATAGGAACCACCACCGCCATTTTGGATGGTGTTGGAGAAAACACCTGAATAGTTGTTTGTCTGAGGCCTTAAAATACCGGAATTACTACAACCATCATCTCCATTGACGACCATAATCTGCCAATCGGATGAGTAATTGGAAAGTTCATTGATGAAGACATTAAAGTTGTTGGCCAAGCGAGACACATCGTCGTCCATTGAGCAACTTTGATCCACAGAAAAGATAATGTCTGTGGGAGGGTCAACGGGATGATTCCAAAGTTGCTCGAAGTAAGCCCCATATGCCCCCTCACCCAATTGCTCGGCAGTACGCACCCCCATAGGCTCTGACGAAACCACTGTCAGTTCACCTGTTTCAACAGCATCGCTTGCGGGATCGTACTGAACATATACTGTGGTCTCTTCGTTGGGCTGAAGGGTAATTGGTAAAGCCGGCTGTTCGACAATACTAAATGTCTCGCCATCTTGTGTGATGGCAAAAATATCCAACGGCTCTGTTCCAATATTGGTGAGAAGCACCTCATTTTCACGGGGACATCCCACATAAGTGGTACCAAAATTAAGGGGGTCTGGTGTGATCTGAAGTTCAGAAACTGCACCCTCACCAAAAAGATTGACTGGAACATGGGGATTGTTGATGTCACTAGAATGAACCAAAGCCTGAGAAGTCTGTGCCGCTGCACCAACAGGATCAAAGATGACTTCGATGTCTTGCGATGCACCTGGTGGAAGCACAAAAGATCCAGGGTCCACAACAAATGCGTAGCTTAAGGCGCCGTCCCCAACCAACTCAATTGAGTCGATCTCTAGGTCAGCGACGCCTACGCTGTAAACAGTAAATGTCTGAACAACTGGGTCATCGTCACTGCCCGCTATTCCAAAGTTTAATGAAGCGGGATCAACTTCGATCAATGCACCGTCTCCAGCGCCCGGATCCGTAATCTTATCAAACTCATAGTCACTGCAACCCAAACCGGTCAACACCAACACATTTACAAATCGCATTTATCCCCCCAAAAACTTCTCATTATACTTAATCATCATCGCTTACATGTCAGCGGTTCAATGTGACAAAAACGAAAAGAAGAACTGACATCGCTGCCTGAGCGATGTCATATAACGCACTTCAACCAAGATACTAGCTAAGCAAGTCCTTTACAGCCTCTCGTTCACTCAAAAGATCTTGCGCTGTGGCTTGAATTTTGCCCTGCGCATATGCATTGTGAGTCAAACCTTCAACAATTTCGTATTTACCGTCAGTTATTCGTACAGGGAATGAATAAATCAAACCAGTGGGAACACCATAAGCACCGGTTGAGGGAATCGCCATGCTGACAAACTCATCTCCGCTTGTGCCATGATACCAAGCAGCCATGTGATCAATGGCGGCCGAAGCTGCTGATGCGGCAGAAGACGCACCACGGGCTTTAATAATGGCACCACCACGGGTTGTTACGGTTGCCATAAAGTCATTTTGCAACCAGCTTTCATCTACAAGATCAAGAAGAGGCTGACCATTAACCTTGGCTTGATAGAAATCAGGGAACATGCTCTTGGCGTGATTACCCCAAATGGCCAGGTTTGTGATTTGACCCGCAGTCACACCAAGTTTGCTTGATATTTGTGAAACAGCACGGTTTTGATCCAACCGCGTCATAGCAGTGAACCGTTCATTTGGCACATCTGGTGCCGAATGCATTGCAATCAAGGCATTGGTGTTGCACGGATTACCGACGACAATCACCCTTACATCGTCTGCAGCATTGTCATTAATAGCACGGCCTTGACCTGTAAAGATGGGTCCGTTGGTCCGAATAAGGTCAGCTCTTACCATTCCGTCTTTTCGGGGCATAGAACCCACCAAAAAGATTTGATTGGCATCTCGAAAAGCCACATTTGGATCGTCAGATGCAACAATGCCGTGCAAAAGGGGAAACGCAGCATCATTAAGCTCCATGACCACGCCTTGCAGAGCGTTCATGGCACGGGGAATCTCCAACAACTGCAAAATAATTGGCTGGTCTTTACCAAAGCAATCTCCAGATGCCAGTCGAAACAAAAGGGCATAACCAATATTACCAGCAGCACCGGTCACTGCAACACGAATAGGTGATTTCATAAGAACACTCCAAATAATAAAAAGGGGGGGATATAAAAGGGTCAAGTGGGTATTAGTGAACCCTATAGTGGATTAGAGATAATTCCGCAATTCTTCTCGGTTGACAATAAAATCAAAACGCTCATCGCACCGGCGACAAATAAAATCAATTCGGATTGGAGTTGCAGAAACCCCCATCAGAGTGACCCAAAATGTCCCCCAAGCAGTATAGGTTGGCTTTGGCGTCACCATGGGATGACGACGGTCATATCCGCAAGAGCATCGTTCAATGTAATCGTCAATGCTGTCCTTAGAATCAGTTGAACCCGCTTTCGCGGGTTCATCATTATGCTCTGACATTGAGACTTATTGGCCTTGTTCAGCAGCTATTTCATTGCGAAGTTCAAAGGTATCGCTCTTTTTCATAATCTTGCTTCGGCTCGACATGTCAATGGTGGTAAAGACAAAGAAGACACCAATAAACCATATTGAAGCGAGAAAGAACAAGACATTGAACTTATTGTCATGCATCAAGTGCATGAACCAAGCACCAACAAAAAAGGCCTTAATGGAAGCCACAACCATGGCCAAAATAATGGATGGAACCGGAGGTAAGCCTAGATGTGACACACCAACTGTTACAACCGTCAAGACCAAAAGGATGACATAAACGCCGATGTAAGTACTAAGTGGGCTGACATGTGGTTCAGAATGAGAATGGGAAGCCATTATCAAATCTCCGTTGAAAATCGTCGTTTACTTAACGAGGTAAAGTAGTGGGAAGAGGAAAATCCAAATAAGGTCAACCAAGTGCCAGTATAAACCGACATTTTCGACCGCTGAATAATTTTCGTGATTAAATTCACCGCGGTTGGTTCGGAAGTAAAGCCATAGAATGACACCCACACCAATCAACACATGAAGACCGTGAACACCAGTCATCATAAAATAAAGAGAGAAGAAAATCTGTGGCGCTGCTTGTGCGATGATGTCACCGCCATCAGAAACAACCCCAATGACTTGTCCATCGGCAGACTTTTGGATACCCCACTCCGCAAATGAATAGAACTTTCCAGGCAATAAGCCCACATGTATTTTGTGTGAATATTCAAAGTACTTGATGACCAAGAAGCAACAAGCAAGGACTGTCGTAATGATCAAATGAAACTTCATTTGCTTTCTGATTTTTGCTTCTTCAGCGTTCTTTTCCTTCGGCATCATCTGAGCGCATCGTACGGCCAAAGCCATGGTGAGACTTGATGTCAGTAGCACAACAGTGTTTGCACCACCCATCGGAATACTCAACAGATTTCGAGACTGAACTTCAGAAAATGTATCGTTGTAAAAGTAGCGCATTGCAATGTACGCCATGAACAAGCCGCCAAAGAAGAGCAATTCTTGGACGAGGAAGGCCCACATTCCCAATTTGTTGGACTCATTTTGTTGAGCCATCGTATGGAAGTGATGTGCCTGATAGTGCGGATGATCGTGGCTGTGGCCGTGATCTTGGGCGTGTTCAGCACTCATGATTTAATCCTTGTGTCAAATAGATTTGATTGAAAAGTTTATCCTGCAACTTCGATTTCGTCAAAGTCGTATGGCCCACGGGTACAGATGGGTTGACCATGGAAGTTGTGCTCGATTGGAGGGGTTTGAGTCTCCCATTCAAGCGATACACCACCCCAAGGATTTTGAGGTGCCTTCTCACCGGATGTCAGCGAACGCAATAGGTAGAACAGGATGAGGAACAAACTGAACCCAAAGATTGCTGACCCAATACTTGAAAGCTGATGAAAGATTTCAAACTCAGGAAGATACTCGTGATAGCGACGAGGCATTCCACGGGCTCCCATAATAAATTGAGGGATAAACGTGAGGTTGTAACCTACGAATGCAAGTGCACAAACAGGCCGTGCAATGGCTTCGCTGTACATTTTACCGGTCATTTTTGGCCACCAGTGATGGATGGCTGTGATCAAAGCAAATAGAACCCCCCCCATCATGACATAATGGAAGTGAGCAACCACAAAGTAAGTGTCATGAAGATGAACATCAGTGGCCATCGTCGCAAGCGGAAGCCCAGTAAGTCCACCAATGGTGAAAATCCATAGGAATGACAAGGTGTACAACATGACCGTATTCCAGCGGATGGAACCCTTATAGAGTGTGGCAATCCATGAGCAGGTCTTGATTGCAGTCGGAACAGCAACACCAAAAGTGATGAACGAGAAAATGGCGCCGGTCAATTCTGACTGACCGGAAACAAACATGTGATGACCCCACACAATGAAGCCCACACCTGCAATTGCAACCGAAGAAGCCGCAATAGCTGTGTAGCCGAATATGTGCTTGCGGGAATGAACGGTTACCGTTTCAGAAATCACACCAAAAGCAGGCAACACCATAACATAAACCACAGGGTGAGAGTAGAACCAGAAGAAGTGTTGGAACAAAACTGGATCACCGCCAAGGGCTGGGTCGAAAATACCGATGCCCACCATGCGTTCGAATATCATTAGGAAAAGGGTAATTGCAATCACTGGTGTCGCCAAAATCTGAATCAGAGAGGTGGCGTAAAGAGCCCAGATGAAAAGAGGCATCTTCTTCCAAGTCATTCCAGGTGCGCGCATTTTATGGACAGTCACCATGAAATTTATACCAGTCAAGATAGATGAGAACCCAAGGATGAACGCTCCAGCCAATGCAGATACGACTGAAGTGCCCGTATTCGCTGAATAGGGTGTGTAGAAAGTCCAGCCTGTATCAAGTCCACCTGCGACTATGGTATACACCATAAACAAAGAGCCCAACACATATATCCAGAAGCTCAGTAGATTGAGCTTTGGAAAGGCAACATCTTTGGCGCCCAACTGTAACGGCAAAATGAAGTTACCTATCGAGGCGGGGATGGCCGGTACAAGTACGAGAAATACCATAATGGCGCCATGAAGCGTAAACATCTTATTATAGGCGTCAGCACTCATGGTCGGTTCTGGAGTGAAAAGCTCAAATCGAACCCCAAGGGCTGCTAGACCTCCAATGAGGAAGAAGAACAGGATGGTTCCCAGATACATGACACCAATTCTCTTATGGTCTATGGTTATCAACCATGAACCAAGGCCAGATTTGGCGTTGAGATAAGTTTCGGTTTGTCCTTGGCTGGTGCTTCCACTCAGCGCATCAGTCGTTGCACTCATCTTTGCTCCTATTTCAGGGTTTCAATGTAAGAAATAATCATGTCAATGTCTTGAGCGGACAGCAGCTTATCCCAGCCCGCATTCATGTTCCCGTAAGCGCCGCCGTTGTCACCCTTTACAATTTTAGCACTTGGGTTGAGGATGGACTCACGGATATAGTTGGCATCCGCAACAATGGAGTCTGCATTGGTGAACTGACGCTCTTTACCAACTAGACCTTTCCAGGTTGGACCAGAACCACCCGCATCACCAGTGATGTTGTGACACCCGGTACAGCCATTTTTATTGGCAAGGTGCTTACCAATTTCAGCGGCTTGCCCTGCAAACTTTTTATAGGGGTCAAATCGAGTGGTTCCTCGTACCCAAAGATCAAAGTGTTCTTGTTCAAGAACAATGACACTGCTCAGCATGCGTGAGTGGTCATTGCCGCAATACTCGGTACAAAATACTTGATGAACCCCGACTTGAATTTGGTCGGCGCTCAAGGCTTGACCTTCTTCAGTGGCTCGGTCAACGATGGTTTGCTTGACCGCAGCGATATTGCTTTCGATTGTAACAAGCTCAGAACCATCTTCGCGTTTCTGACCAGATATCTTCTGGTGAACGGTTTCGTCAACAATAAGCTCATCTGCTTGAAACCATTGCATCGTGTATCGGTTAGGAAGAACATCTTTTTTGATGCGGAAGTCTGGCACATAAAAGCTGTGCAACACATCACGAGATGACATAGTCAACCGCACAGATTGCCCCTTTGGAACAACCAATGATTCTTGCGCACCCACACTGACACCAAGTGATGGATAGTTGTAGACCCAAGCCCACTGGTACCCCTCAACGCGAACCTCCAACGCATCCGCTGGCGGGATGGTGGAACGCATGTAAGTTTGGAACCCCATCACAAACATGGCGATTAACAGAAATGAGGGAAAAACACTCCAAGCAAACTCAAGGGTATGACTGCCCTTAAGGTCAACTGTCTTGTCTGAATCACTCTTCTTTTTGTACACTACCGCAAGGTAGATCATTGCACCCATCAAGATGATAAAGAAGACAACGGAAACCCAATAAATAAAATAAAAGGTTGTGTCAATATCAGCAGCGAGCGTTGATGCTTGGGGGGGAAGCCAAAATGTGCCTTCGCTTCCAGCCTGAGCGTTACTCAATAGCCATAACAGATTCATGCCTTGCTCCTATTTGCATTGTGTGATGGTTCTTTACGCCATAAGACCAAGGTAAAAAACCCAAGTGCAAAGACAGAAAGAGCACCACCCAATCGCATAATTCCAAAAGCCGTTGGTGTGTATCGACCAACGGTAGTATCGTAAATAAAACAACTTAAAATGATTTTGTCAACTGTGCTGCCCACATTGCCATTCGCTGACTCAATCAAAGAAAACTTTACATCTTGTGCATCGTAACTCAATCCGTAGAGATAACGAGAGACGACTTTGTCCGGTGACAGAA
>JAYYJC010000471.1:0-16312 GCA_036146655.1 Myxococcota bacterium
AGGTAATCACTGCTGGATGTGCATATTGTTGTGTTTTCGGCTCATAGACATATCGGAAACCAATGGTGTCGGCGACTGTGTCTATGTTTTTCTGATTACCAACTAGAAAGTTCCAATCAATGTCACCTTTCCCCAGTTCTTCGAGGTAGGTCTTTCGCTTAGCAGCGGCCAGTTCAACTGTTTCATCAGGGTCAATACTGATGGTGACCATGCGAAAGTCATCTCCAGCAACCCAGTCAAGATCTTTCAGTGCATTGAGCATCGCATTGAGCTGGACACTACACAATGTCTCACATGAGTAATAATTGAGTGTGAGAAGAACGGGCTTGCCATCAATGAAATAGTCTGACAGAGATACCGTCTGACCATTGTGATCTTGAAAAGTCAGTTGTCCGTCTAGCGTTGCACTGAGATTTTCTTCAACAGTCACTTTGGCTGTTATCTGTTCGCCCTCAAGTTTCGATACCCCTTCGGCAAGTCCATTGCCTGACCATCCAAAAAGGACAATCAAAAGGGAAAAGGTAAGGCCAACCAAGGTTCTGAAAAGCATAGAGATAACTGAGGCACCACAAAAGATTTTGAAGGGTGATTTAACCGGTTAAAGAGCTTTGCGCTACAAACGCAAAGTGTCGATTGATGTTAAGTTATAGCGTACATTGGTACTCTACCGTTTTGCCTCGAATCAGTTCTCGGCTCTTTCTTGATTTTTTCGCCTGAAAAACAGATCCCCGTCATACATTAATGTCCACTGCACAGCCCACAGTCTTCAAAGATCTTATCGCATTGACCAAACCAAGCCTCAGCACGCTTGTGGTTATCACTGCAGCAGGTGGATGGTTTCTAGCGCCCAACGACAGCGGATGGGAGGTGGGTTTCTTTGCCGTATTGGGCACAACTATCACTGTTGGCGCAGCCAATACATTCAACCAGTACCTTGAGCGAGACTCAGACCAACTCATGGCCCGCACCAAAACACGGCCATTGGCACGGCAACGGCTTAATCCACAACTGGCTTTATGGTTCGGAATTGTGTTGACGCTCATTGCAATTCCCATGATTACACTCTTGGCTAATCCGCTTTGTGGCCTTCTGGCCGGCATCGCATTGATCTTTTATGTGCTTATCTACACACCTATGAAGAGAACCTCTTCATTCAACACCATTGTCGGAGCCATACCAGGTGCGATGCCTCCACTCATTGGCTGGACGGCTGCCACAAATGCCATTGATGCTGGAGGCTTGCTTCTATTTGCCCTGCTCTTTATCTGGCAAATACCGCACTCACTCGCCATCACCATTTACCGGCAAGAAGAATACAACAACGCAGGCATCATCGTATTCCCGTCCGTTCAAGGATTGAATGCAACCCGCTTCCAAATGCTGATGTACACCATGTCGATTGCGGCACTTCCACCGCTTCTATTCTTGACACAGGTCACAGGTTGGGGGACTTTAATAGTAGGAACAGGTTTGGGATTGTGGTGGTTGTATGCTGCTTGGGACGGTTACAGCAACGAAAAAGGCGCAAAATGGGCACGAAAGTTTTTCTTTGGTTCACTGATTTATCTCAGTGGGTTGTTTGCAGTCATGAGCATTGATGTACTAATCAAATACCTATTATGACGAACCAAACACCTGTGATCAAACCCATGAAACTCTCTCCACTTTGGAGTTTGTTAGCACTTTTTTCGATTGGTGTACCTCTATTCTTCTTATTCGTCGAAAAACCATCTCCCCCGCCAATCATCGAACCGGCTCCAGAGTTCCAACTCATCAATCACAACAATGAAAGTATGACCACGGCCAAACTGAACGGTCGCATTACTCTCATCAACTTTATTTTTACACGGTGCAGGGATGTTTGTCCGGCGCTGACCACCAAACTTAAATTAATCGAGTCAGAATTGACTGATAGAAGCGACATCAGCTACATAAGTCTCAGCGTAGACCCAGAATATGACACCCCTGACATACTCCAAGCATACCGAAAAAAGTTCGATATTCATAATCCGGACTGGCACTTTTTGACTGGTGAATACGATGCCATTCGTCTTTTGATAGACAACTTTCAACTTGCTTATCAACGAGGTCCGAGCGATGATGATATTCCAAACATTATCCACTCTGAGAAAATTATTTTGATCGATACTGAGAACAAAATCCGAGGATTTTACAGCGCAGACAACAATGGACTGACAGATTTGTTGTTGGCAATATCAACCCTTTAAAATCTCTTTCAATGTCGAAGGTGATAATATTATTTCATGGCACATGGTGAACACCCAAATCCAAGTTCAGAGCAACACCTCTATCGACCATCACTCCCTGTAGAGCAAAGTTCGTCATGGAAAGGTTTTATTGCGTGTGCAATTGTATTGAGCATCATCATGTATTGGATATTGGTGCCGATATGGCCCAACATAACCACACATATTCTTGGAGATGCCGAAACTGACGCCATCAGAGGGATGTGGGGTTTCAACCACATTCAACGCTCATTGTTGCCACCTGATACCCCCTTTTGGAGCAGTCAACTTAATTTTCATGCAGGTGTAGTGGCATTGATGCTCCCATTTACCACTGGTATAGTGCTTGCACCAATCGGCTTAATCCTTGGACCTGTCTTGGGATGGAACATTGGCGTATACTTGATGTTTTTGTCTTATGGGTGCGCCACAGCATGGTTGGCCAAAAATCTGACGCATTCGTGGTCTGCTGGTCTGTTTGCCGGCGCCATCAGCATGTGCCAGCCAATGCTCATCTACGCAATGGCTGACGGAACACCCGAACACATCTCAATGTGGGGAATGCCTTTATTTTTGGGACTGACCATTATTGCAGCTCAAACGGCCAATAATAGAAGTGCCATATTTGCGGGAATTGCCGCCATTCTATTGGTATTTGATTCACCATACACAGTCGTTTACACCGCAGTCGCAGGTCTCTTTGTACTGCCGTCTGCCGTCCTAAACGGTCTAAGAAAACAAGATCGCAACGAACTTATGTGGACAGCGGGAATCTTTGTGTCCTGTATAGTCGTGGGTGCTGTATTAATCTTGAGCATCTATCAATTTTTCCCATTTGAATCCGCCAATCCCAGTGAACAGATGAGCCTATGGCAAATGAACTCAGCCGATCTGCGAACCTGGTGGCAGTATGAGTACCAACCCTCAAGCGCAAGGCAGACAGGTCTGGCACCCACCACCATTCCATTTCCAATTTTATGGATGGCGTTAACTTTGACTGCAATTGGAGCGCCCCGTTCCCTGCCCTGGTTTGGTGGCGGATTGTTAATGATTGCACTTTCTTTGGGATTTAACTCCAGACTTCCGGTGCACTTGTCACACTGGATGGGACCAATGGGTGTTGGCATGGGGTCGGCCATTTTAAAGATTAACAGCCTATTGTATGCCTTACCTGGACTTGGAGAAATTCGCTTTCCTCAACGGTGGCTGGTTCCAGCTGCATTCATGATTATGATTGGTTCATCGTTTGGTCTGGCGAGACTATATAAATTAAAAGCTCTACGACCTTATGCTTTTGGGACCTCTTGTGTATTGGCAGCAATTGGAGCATTTCTGTGCGTAAAGAGCTCTCAAATTGACATCTTATTTCCCATGCAAGCATTGCCCAAAGCACAGTTTGCAGAATGGATCGCTGACAGACCATCCGGTGGAGCCCTCATCACACTCCCTCAGATGCGACCTCCGCCTGCATCAGGAAAAAGAGCAGACCTAGCTGTATTTGCCAATATCCACGATGATCTCTCTTCATCGGATGTACAATACTTTCAAACCATTCATGGTCGACCCATCTACAGTTCTCCTTCCCTCAAAACACTTTACAAGTGTGAAGGGAATAAAAGCATCGATCAACTCATGCGAAATTGGGATGATCTGGCACTTCCCGAAGTCACCGGTAATGCCATTCCGGCCTCTGCCACAGATCCCAGAAGCAAGGGCAGAAGAGATGCAGCACTCCGAAGCTTTATCCAATCAGGGTTACGATGGATAGTGGTAGATAAAGGTGCCTACAACGAAGAAGCCATGGGCATTCTCAGAGACCAGATGGGTGATCAAGTCATTGATGAACGGCACTTTGACGAGGGTGACGGCGTGATTGTCTTCGAACTCTGGTAAATCCGGCAACAAGTAAAAGACCCGAAAGCATTTCCCATGGCTTGTTCGGTGTTGCGTGACAACCACACTGCTTTGTTGTGGGTTCTTCAGAACCACTCATTTCTGGATTGGGAACCAGTCTATAACGGTAATCGAAATGCTCGCCTTCAATGTATTGACCGGCAAGCAGGCTAATGCTTAATGTCAACTCATCGGCAACCCCAAGTGCTGCGATGGGTACAGAATTTAGTCGAGAAGTGGTTCCAAGCCAATCGTATGTCACCGCATCACCCAATTTGCGAACGATGGTCAAAGACCACATGGCCTCTGAGCCGTCGGTTCCAGTCTCATTACCTTCAAAAGATAAGTACAATGTGTCATGTGTTGAATTCTCAAGACGAATGTGGTGATAACTGGCATATTCTAAGGGACTTACATCACTTGAGTCGACCCATCCGCCTGTTCCGTTGGGATGAAGCTGCTCGACCACTCGCTGATCAGAGCCGCTAAAGTAGGTGGCATAATAATCCAAATAATAGGTGTACCAGTCTTGATGCGTGTAGTCCCAATATGCATTGCTTGCTGCGAACTCTGCAAATACAGCGTTGGGATCTAACCCTTCTGCTTCAAAACCATCCAGCAATGCACTGAATGGATCTTCATGGCCTAAGTCCATCACCCAAGAGTCTCTGATCCAATCTGAACCCGAATAATATTCGCTCAAAAACTGAGGAAATATAAAAGCCCCATACTGATGGTATTCTTCGATGGTTCCGGTATCGAAATAGTCAAAAAACAACAACGATTGATGAGGCAAAAAAGCATAGCCAAATAAAAAAACAGCGTAATTGGGGTCATCGGGAAGTACTTGATTTTCCATCCAGGTTGCAGTGGCCTCCCAATACCATGCGGACGGTCCGCTGTACGGGTATCGTTCTGTGGAATGCTGAACAGCATGAAAAAACTCATGGGGTATGACAGAGTATTGATCATCATTTTCCGCCACATACTGCCCCAAAACGACCATGGGCCAACCGTCTTCGTCGGTGGTGTAGTACCCTGCAACACCAGCATCAGACGGTGCACCACTTCCCGACGAACCCATATACACATTGAACAAGTATTGATCGGTCCCGTACGGAGCAGGATACTGCATGACTTCAATTTCATGCGTCCAAGACCATTCAAGGTAATCTAAAATCTCCTCCTGCTTTTGCACAGAAAGGCTTGTCTCGTCTCCCCAATGTAGAACAAAATTATCAGACAACGCACGGTTGGGAAGGTCAATGACGGTTCTAACTTCTTTTGTGGGTGCTTTGTGGGAAGGATACGGCAAAGGCTTCAGAGGTGAGTTCCAGGGTTCAAGACTCATGCTGTGGCAAGGAGCAGGCAATGCAAAAGCAAGTGACGGCAACAATAAAAACATTGCGCTTATCGCCCTATCCTGGACAATAAATCCATCAAAAATTGGTACGAAATCCCCCATACAATTGCACTGCGGGTCTGTATAGAGGGAAAACTCATTTGTTTGTTCTTATAAGTAAATGCATAGGGCTTTCTATTGCCTTCCGCAGTGAGCTCATCAAAAGTGAACCAAAAGGTCTCTGCAACCTCATGATTGCATTTGAGTACTGGCACCTGCTCAAGTTGATACACATAAGCGTTGACATTCATGCGGGGATGATTGAGGGGGGTTAGTGGCCCCAAAAAACTGTTGGATGGGAGTTTAATCCCAACCTCTTCCCATGTTTCACGCTCAGCTGTCTGACGGAGGTTTTGATCATGAGGTTCGTAGCGCCCCCCTGGAAAAGCCATGTGACCACTCCATGGATCACCATTTTTTTCAGCTCGACGCATCATTAATAGTGCATCATCCACCACAATCAGTGCCACAGCCGCAAGGGGCTGGTCACCAATAACAGGGGTGTTTGGAGGTGAAGGAAACAGCAATGGTGAAAAGAGATTTGAATTCATAGGACATTCATAACGCAGAAAGCCATAAAACCGGATAAAGAGAGGCTCATATTGAGGTACTTATGGATAATAATGAAATTGACGACGAGCTTGATGATGAGTTGTTCACAGATGAAACAGAACCGCTCACATTTGGTGGGTGGCTAATAGACATTTTAAAAACATGGGGACCTGCAGTATTTGCCGTGTTTTTTATCCGTTCTGCCATTGCTGAACCCTTTCGAATTCCGTCCGGTTCAATGGTACCTACTTTGGCCATTGGAGACCACATTTTGGTCACCAAGTTCTCGTACGGTTTCAGGATTCCACTCACTCGAATTCCCATAGGCTCATTAAGCACACCAGAAAGAGGCGATGTTATTGTATTTGTCTACCCTGGTTCAGACGAAAACCCAGATGGCTCCTATAAGCCCTCACATTACATCGACTTGCCCTTCCCAAACTTCTCAACACTTGACTATGTTAAGCGGGTGGTTGCGCTGCCTGGAGACAGGGTGTCTGTTCGGGACAATGTACTTTATATCAATGGCAAAAAACAAGAAAAGGTGTTTGTCAGTGACAAAGCATTTATCGATGATCGTTGTCGAACCCATGACACCAAACACTACCGTGAGAAGCTCGGTGATGTGGAGCATGACATCCTCAACGCCTCTCGAAGCATGTTGAGAATGGGCGACTATCCGGAAACTCTTATTCCCGAGGGAAAAGTCTTTGTCATGGGAGACAACCGTGACCACTCTTCAGACTCTAGAGTTTGGGGAATGGTACCTTTGTGGAACATCAAGGGCAAGGCAAGGTTTATCTGGTTGTCATATGACCAGTGCGAAGGAAGCATGCCCGTTTTGGGCTCTATCCGTTCAGAGCGTTTCGGTATCCCAGTTGAATAAAGTCAACCCATTGGCTTGGTATGGCTTAATAGCAAATGCCACATCAATATGAGCACTCGAAACTGTCACCAATCGCCCACCAACAGTTTGGGGTAAATGACGCCCAAGTCAACTTCACCAATCCTACAATGTGTGAAACAAGACAGCGCTTGCGTCTGTTGGTTTCATAAAGCCGAATTTGCGGTGCATGGCCACGCCAACAGGCTGAACGGCTGTAGTGGGCACACAAAAATATCACCCAGGCATACCGCATCGTGATAGGCTAGTGACATGCGTTTAAAAGCCTCTCCACTCGTCATCATCGAAGCCATCGCAGTGGTATCCTTCATCATCCTGTTGGGATTTTTGGGCTACCAAAACTCCAATCCGAGTCGCCAGCTACAACCCCTTACCCAAGAAGCACTCGTCAATTCCAGCGCCGAAGAGCGGTGGAATGGAATCTTTTTAGAAGACCAACATGTCGGTTATTCCGTTCAACGCACCTCAACAAGTGACTCGGGAGAAATGCTCTTTGAACAGCGTTCTGTCTTTCGCATCAACACATTTGGCTCGGTCCAAGAAGTCGTTACCGCAGGCGCAGCTCTCACAGACACGGCCGGAATGCTTCGTCGCTTTGATTTCTTTATGGTATCGGGCGAAATTAAAATGAGCGCTCGAGGGGAAGTGAGCGGAAACAGCATTGTGATGGAAGTCGATCAGGGGGGGGAGATCTCAAACCTTGATTTTTCCATCGATGAGCCCCCACATGTCAGTTTGTCTCTTGAGTCTGTTATTCGTCGGCAAACCTTACAACTGGGACATTCGTTCACGGTCCCCTACTTTGACCCCATCACCATGTCTAATGGCGAAATGACGCTTAGAGTAGTTGACTCAGAAGTACTGGAAAATGGTGAAGAAGCGTGGTGGCTTGCCACAACTTTTGGAGACATAGAAACCCGATCACTGGTCACAACGGGAGGTGATGTACTTCGACAAGAGGGCGCCTTAGGCCTCTCGGTTGTTCGGATGACAGCGGAATCGGCTCAAGCTGTTCCCATAGATGATGACCCTGTCGATTTAATCGCTCTTTCCATGGTTCCATTGGAAGGAAAACTGAAAAAACCAAGGGACAGCAGAAAACTCACAGTACAAGTAAGTGGCATCCCCTTAGAGAAGCTCACTGCATATCCCCCACTACAAATCATTAAAGATGATTTAATTATTATTGATGTTCCACTCCTTGAAGAACTTCCTGAACTTTCGATTGAGACCGAAGACACTGAGTCTCAATGGCTCGAGGGAACCATAACCCTACCTGTGAATCACCTTGAAATTGTTGAAAAGGCTTCAGAACTCGTAAAGGGCAGCAGCAACCGGCTTGAAGCTGCTCAGAAAATCAATCAATTTGTGTTTGATCACATGGAAAAAGTTCCAGCGATTGGCGTTCCCAATGGTTTACAATCCTTGCGCAGTGCTCAGGGCGATTGCAACGAGCATACGGCATTGTTTGTGACTCTTGCGCGTGCAGCAGGCATTCCAAGTCGGATTGCAGCCGGAATTGTATTTTCAGACCGAGCCGGTCCCATTGGCGGATTTTATTACCATGCCTGGCCTGAGGTTCAACTGGGTGGCCCTTCAGATTGGGTTCCCATCGACCCCACTTTTGGCCAGTTCCCCGCAGATGCCACGCACATTAAACTCGCAGAGGGTGATCTTGACCAGCAGGTGGAGATCATGGGCTATGTGGGAAGACTTAAACTCAAACTCATCGATCATCTGTAGGTTCAGCATGATAAAAATAAGCAATGTAGAAAAAATATATGGCAAGTTCCAAGCCCTACAACCACTCAATCTCGAGATAAATTCTGGCGAAGTTTTCGGCTTCCTTGGACCCAATGGAGCGGGAAAAACGACCACAATACGCATGCTAGCTGGTGTTTTGGTTCCAACAGCAGGGACCATCACAATTGGTGGAATGGACATTGTTAAGAATCCGATCGAAAGCAAACGCAGGGTTGGGTATATTCCTGACAGACCTTACCTGTATGAAAAGCTCACAGCCCGTGAATTTCTTCAATTTACAGGGAAGATTTATGGCCTCAGTGAAGCACACATTCTCCAAAAGGGAGATCAGTTGCTTGAAGAAAATGATCTCCTTCACCGCGCAGACGAACTCATCGAAGCCTATTCCCATGGAATGAAGCAGCGCCTGACGCTGGCCAATTCATTGCTGCATGACCCAGATGTATTGATTGTGGATGAACCAATGGTGGGCCTTGATCCACACGGTGCAAAAAGAATCAAGCGCCGCTTCCGACAACTCGCCAATGATGGAAAATGTGTCTTCCTTTCAACACATTCATTGGATGTTGCCCAAGAAGTGTGTGATCGAGTGGGAATCCTTTTTCAAGGCAGGCTTGTGGCTCTCGATACGGTTGACAATCTACTCTCATTACAGTCTTCATCTGATCTTGAAGAAGTGTTTTTGACCATTACAGAGGAACAACGCAATCAATCGGAGCCTCAATGAGCCCCATTCTGATTGGATGGCTCACTGCCTGTTCTGTAAAGAAAGACTATGTGCCCTATACAGTCTCAAGACCTGAAGGAAATTGGCGTGCTGTACAAGAAGGAGGAGCAGATTACGCATGGTACAACCGCTCACTGAGTTCCGTCATCTATGTTGACTCCAGTTGCAATAAGAAGTTTGAAGATCGAGCGCTTCGAGATTCGATTCAATCACTTACTCAGGGGATTTCCATAGGCGATCCAATCACTGCAGCGGACATCGAAATTGATTCACGAATGGGACGCCTAGAGATCCATAAGGGGGCACTTGATGGTGTCAATGTTCAAATGGGGGTGGCCTCGGTATCAAAAAACGAATGCCTCTATGATTTTGTCTATATTTCCCCTCCGAGTGAGTTTGACAATGGGCTCAATTCATTCCTGGATTTTTTAAAGAGTTTTGAAACGGTAAACTCAGATGGTTTTCGGCGCATTCAAAATCCGGACGATATTCAATGAGCAAACTTTTAGATGGGGTAGACGCCATTGGAGAAGTATGTGTATTGACCGCTGAAGTCGGAAAAAACATCTTCAAAGGACCATTTGAATGGGACCTTATTTTTGAACAACTTCAACGAGGGGGTCTAGATTCGTGGTCAATCACCATACTGACGGCCGTCTTTACTGGTATGGTGATGGCGATGCAATTTGCAATAGGTCTTGAACCATTCGGCGCATCAATGTACACTGGAAAACTGGTCTCACTTGGAATCGTTCGTGAGCTTGGACCAGTTCTTACAGCCTTACTCGTAGGAGGAAGAGTTGGTGCTGGCTTTACCGCTGAACTTGGGACAATGGCTGTCACAGAACAGATAGACGCCATTCGATGTCTCGGTGCCTCGCCGGTACGAAAATTGGTCATGCCACGAGTGTTGGCCATGACATTTATCATGCCTTTACTGACCGTGTTGGCTGATGTGATTGGCTGTTGTGGCGGCGCTTTTATCACCATCCTACAAGTCGAAGTAACTCCCGCTTTTGCCTTTAACCAAATGATCGAAACCGTTTCTCCAACAGATCTCATCCATGGCCTCATCAAAAGTGTATTTTTTGGATACATCATTGCCATTTTGAGTTGTTGGGTTGGAATGTCTGCACGAGGTGGCGCAGAAAGTGTTGGGAAAGCCACAACCAGCACCGTGGTCTATACCTCAGTCACCATTCTCATCGCAGACTTCTTGTTGACCCAATTTTTAATGGCGGTGTACGGATGACGGAACCAATCATCCGTTTTGAAAATGTCTGCAAATCATTTGGAGAAAAGGTCATTTATGATCAATTAAATCTCGAGATATACCGTGGAGAAACCCTCTGTATCATTGGGGGCTCGGGGACTGGCAAATCCGTCATGCTGAAATTGCTTGTGGGTTTACTTAAACCAGACTCTGGCAAAGTCATCGCATTTGGAGAAGATGTTGGGGAACTCGACGACAATGATCTACAACCCATCCGTAAACAAATTGCAATGCTCTTTCAGGGTGGTGCATTGTTTGATTCAATGACCGTTGCTGAAAACATCAAGTTTCCAATGATTGAACATGGATGGGGTACGGCAGAAGCAATGGATAAACGGGTTGCCGAAGTATTGACAATGGTTGGTTTGAAAAATGTAGAGACCAGCAAACCTGCTGAACTTAGTGGTGGCATGCGCAAAAGAGTCGCCTTAGCCCGCTCAATCGCAGTAGAACCATCTGTCTTACTTTATGATGAACCCACGACAGGGTTAGATCCCATCAGCATTCGACGAATCAATGGGCTGATCATGAGTTTGCAAACCAATATTGGTGTCACAAGCCTCGTTGTCACCCATGAAATGCCATCTGTGTTTACCATCGCAGATCGCATTGCCATGGTGAAGGACAGAAGGATAGGGCTAGTTGGAACACCTGAGGAAATCAAAAACCACCCAGCGCCATGGGTTCAGCAATTCATCGCAGGTGGTGACGGCGTATTGACAAACAGCGAAGAGTGAACAACTCAAGCCTTACTTTTTGTCCCCAACAAACTCTACATCATCGTACTCTGTTCCTGGGAGCGGATTGCCTTTATGATCGATCTTTTCACCTTTCAATCGACGGTCAAAGATGTCTTTCTTTGCCTTGTCATGAAAGTCATTCATAAATCGTATCGCACTTACACCCTGGCTTATAACGCTATAAACACCAAACATTTTCCATTGTCCATCAGCCCATTGGACGGTGAAACTGCGAGACTCTTTGCTTCGTCGGTGTGTCATCAGTACATGAAATAGGGTTGGATCGCCTCTATCGGCCTGTATCTTCTCAAAAGAATCAAATTTATAGACCGTTCCTTCGAGCCAAGGCGGTCCATCCTGAAGTCGCTGCTGACCTTTCGTAGAAGGACCAAGATTAACAAAATCACCAAGGGTACAATACCCCCACTTGGCTTCCTCATCTTGTTCTGGATCGAGGACATTGACGCAAGAAGTCATATCCATCACTTTGTCAAAGTCTGCATTATACAACGCTTCATCCAGTTTGGTGGTAAGCGACTTTACTTGGTCCATTGTAGGGGCTTTCGGGGGAGTGGCCGTCGGACGGCTTCCCGATTTGCGGGATTCTGCTTTTGTGGTGTTGCCGGTACAGTTGTTTGAAGTCAAGCGCACTTGAGACAAATCATTCACAGTTGGAGTACCATTCTTGTCTTCGACATAAAAAGAGCGAGAACGGACATCTTCGTTAAGACACTCAAACCAAGGTGTTGGGTCATCGACCTCGAAATGGGCTGTAATGTTTTGAATGTCCCAACCTTGACTCATTTCTGAGACTGGTTCTATGCTGTCAATTACCAATCGGGCTTCTCGGCCTAAATCAATACAAAAGCCGCGTTGCGTAGAGGAAACAAGATATGTTTGACCCAGAATAGATGGGGTTAATTGACCAACTGTGTCAAAATTTGGATAAGCAAACTCACGGTCAATTAAGCAGCCTTTACTAAAAGAAGTCCCTTCAAACCATTGACCTTTCCCCACAAGTTCCCAGCCAATCCGGCCAGCTGGGTTTTCAGCAAGAAATGCATCTTCGATGGTTTTTCGGACAACATCTTCGGGCATTTGAGAACTGCAGCCGATCGCCGCAAGACTGATTAGAGAAAGTGTGCGCATGGTAAAGCCTCCAGTGGCGAATAACATAACCGATTGCACATAAAACGGTTAACGGAACCATTGACTGGAGAATGCCGATGTCGGATAAAAAAATACTGCCCAACTACTGGGACTACCTTGGTTTGTATAAGCTACTGAATCTTCAGAACGGTCTTGAAACCGTTGAGCAGGATCTCAACACCGATGAACTCCACTTTATCATTACCCATCAATCATTAGAACTGTGGTTTAAACTGATGCTGGCGGAACTACGGATGGCCAGAGATCACTTGGCAGCCCCACATCTTCAAGAAGATCAAGTACCTCAAGTGGTACACCACCTAAGAAGAGTCAGTGAAATTCTTAGACTTGCGGCTCGAACCTTTGGTGTCATGGAGACGCTGACCCCGCAAGATTTCATGAACTTTCGAGATAAACTCACACCTGCTTCGGGCTTTCAATCATTTCAAATGAGAGAAATCGAGTTGGTATTGGGAATGGATTGGACCACCCGAGTCCAGTATGGAAAGACCGATCCATTGGATCACATACGAAAATTGGCAGACCAATCTCTGACAGGAGAAATGGCCGTCAAGCATATTGAAGCAGTGCTCAAAGAAACCACACTCAGACAAGCCTTGCACAGTTGGCTGTACCGAACGCCAATACAGGGCTCAATCCCATCCGACGGAAATGACAATGCTCAAGTGATTGACTTTATTGATCGTTACTTTGCGGCCATCGAACGCTATCACGAAGATCAATGCCAAAGCCTTATTCAATCTTCTGTCGCACCACCAGACAATCTCATTAAGCGCTTCGCTGCACATAGCGAACAAGCAAAAGTCTATTTATATGCCACAGATGTCGACCAAGAACAACAAAGATTTGTACAGCGTTACAGAGCAGCACTGCTGTTTATTGAGTCGTACAGAACACTTCCTTTACTGGCATGGCCTAGGCTCTTAATCGATACAATTGTAGAAGTTGAACAGCTAATGGTCATGTTTAGACACCGACATGCAAGAAGTGTGGAACGGATTATCGGGCGCAGGGTTGGAACTGGTGGTTCATCAGGGGTGAGCTACCTTGACAAGACAACCGAGATGAGAATCTTTACGGAACTCAGTGCTGTGCGAACCTTATTGCTTCCAACGCGATACTTACCAGACTTAAAAGAAGGTGACTTTTATGCCTTTAATCAACCCGTCTGAGGAACAATTGACGGACCAAACTCATTGAGTCATCTGTGTCCCCCCATAGGGCTTCACGAAGTGGACCTGACCCGTCCCGAAGTAAAACATTGGTGCAAAACTGAAGCACAGCGGAACGCACTTTAAGGCCTTTGGGAAGGTCTTGACCGCCTTGGAGCTCAATCCACTTTTCAACAAGCCCTAACACCGGTGCCAACTCTCGAAGTAAAATTTCACGGGCTGGTCCACGGCCATCAATGATCTCACGGATGACGATCGGTGCAAATGCTGTCTTTGACTTGGAAAAATCAACAAAGGCCTGAGCAAGAGATACAATTTGTTCTGAAAAAGCGCCCGGTGCCATGGATTTGCTGAGTTCCAAACGCAAAGAGTCAAACAAGTTGTTCACCACTTGACCGTACAGATCATCTTTGCTTTTGAAATGATAAAGCAAAGAAGGGCGGCGAATACCCGCTTCCCGAGCAATATCTGCAAGAGTCGCCCGTTCAAAACCCAATTCACCAAACGCACTTTCTGCTGCATTTAGAATTCGAACATCTGTAGGGATCACATGTGATCCAGACTTTGGCCGTGCCATAAAATCACCTTTCATTCGTAATCAACGCAAGAGTACATAACTTAATAGAAGGCGTAAGGATTGTCTATCAACCAAAAAAAAATGATTTAAATCACCAAACAGTCCAAGCTGAGTGTCAATAGCGTGAACCAAAATGCACAGGTATTGAACAGGGTTATAAATATGGTCCAAACCAAATCTACCATATAGTAGATATCAACCGGAGGCAGCATGAGCTCAGTACTTTCCATTTTATTTAGCATTGTTGGTTGTGGCCAACAAAGTGATGTTCCTGAATCACAAGGCGAAGAAATCACCGATGTTGAAGACATCCCTACCCCTTCTGACGATCTTGACAACGACAACGGTACAGATGACAACACCGATCCCACAGAAGACGATCCAGCGCCAGTAGACATTACCTATACATTTGGTGATGCTGACAGTTTGCTTTATGTCCAAGTCTATAAAGATGAAAGCGCTTGGGGTTCTGGTTTTGCACACAATCATGTAATGCGAGCTTCAAATTGGTACGGCTATATTGATTTCAATGTTGAAGACATCAATGTTTGCGACTTTGAGTTTTCACTTCCGGTTGCGGACCTCATGGTTGATGAAGATGCCATGCGCCAATATGTCGGTTACGGAGACACCATCTCACAAAGTGATCGCGCAACCATCCGTGAACATATGCTTGCATCTGATCAGCTTGACGGCAACCGCCATCAAGAGATCTCATTCTATTCAACCTCTTGTGAAGAAAAGAATGACACCACACTCCGAATTACAGGTGATATGACCATCGCTGGTAACACCCGCAACATCTCGTTTGATGTAGACTTCAACGCCCAAGAAGAGAAGTTTTATGCCTCAGGTGTCATTGAAACCAACCACGCTCAGTTTGGCATCGAGCCCTACCAAGCATTCGGTGGTACAGTTCGCAACGACGAACCACTTGACATCTCGTTTGATATGGTCGGCTTCGCCAACTAATCTCAAAGATTACAAATACTCAACTTGAGTTATCCCAGAAATGCAGGCGAAAGTCTGCATTTTTTATTTTTGAATCAAAACAGCACGGACTGGAGATGCATCTGCTCCATGGATCCGGAGGGGAAATGCTGAAAGGGTATAAATACCCGCCGGCACATGGCTGAGAATAATACCCTCAAGAATCGCAAGGTTTCTCTTTGCAACAGCGTTGTGTGACTCAAGCGCCTTGCTCTTTGCCGGATCCACGGATGGCGTATCAATGCCAACCAACACCACATTGCGATCAGCAAGATAATGGACAACTTCGGGAGAAAGGGCGCAAAAATCCATATTAAAATGGTTTGGATCTGGCATACTCTGGGTGGCAAAGAGCACACGAGGTGCCTTTATCTCATCCACAATATCCGAGGGCATGATGCGCTCTCCCTGAGTGATATCCACATGAATGACCTGTGCGTCTCCATAATAGTAGTCTAAATCTCGTGATTCAATGCTTTCCCCATTTTCGATATAATGTGAGGGGGCATCACAATGCGCCCCAATATGAACAGTCGTTTGGATAGAAGACAAATCAATGTTCGACCCCTCAGATAAACGACAAGCAAAAGTTTGAGAAAAGGCAACATCTCCCGGCCAAACCGCAGTTTGTGGAGAAATGATTGGTGAAATATCGATAAGTCGGTTCATGCGTCAGGCAACACTGCAATGACCTTGAACTCAACGGCAATGGGGGTCGGTAGAGCTCGAATTGCAATGGTTGTTCGGGTCGCTTGAATGGGAGTAAAGTACTCGGCATAGACTGCGTTATAGGATTTAAAATCACGGTCCATGTCAATCAAAAAGGCTGTCACATCCACAATATCTGAGAGGGACGCACCGGAGGCTTCAAGTATGATTTTAATATTTTCAATGACAGCACG
>JAYYJC010000472.1:0-3297 GCA_036146655.1 Myxococcota bacterium
GTTTTTCACTTAAAATAATCCATGTAAATGTCGCCCATGTATTGTGCTATACAAAAATTAATTACCAACTTAGTCTGCAACACCTTAACCGCTTTAAAAAAAATAATGCTCACTTTCTCCATCCTATTTGCCATCTGCAGCATGTTTCATCACGCACATGCTTCTCCCGAGTCTCAAATTCATTATGCGCTGACGGATGATTTGTCTCCTGTGCTCAACCTCCCTTTATTTGCACAATCCAAGGTTGGAATACAGGTCATTAATACAGAGACTGGAGAAGAGGTCTATGCCCACCGCGCCAATGAGGAGTACATCCCAGCGTCAGTCATGAAAGTATTAACGGCTGCGATTGCTTATCGAACACTTGGGCCGGATTATCGTTTTAGGACTGACATATTTACAGATGGTGAAATTGAAGATGGTATCCTAAATGGGAACTTATTTATCAAGGGGACTGGAGATCCAACTCTGGTTGCAGAAAAACTCTGGAAAATCATTCATGATCTAAAGATTAGTGGAATTACTGAGGTGAAGGGTCAAGTCATCTATGATGATACACACTTTAACGGTTCTTCACTTATCCCTGGATGGACGAAAGAAGCTGACTTGGAAAGTGGCCCAGCATACTTTCCAGCCTTGTCCTCTTTGAGTGTTAATTTTAATACGGTGGCCATCATGGTGCGTCCTAGCACCAGAATAGGTGATGAGGCGATTGTGAATCTTGAATATCCAGTGCCTTTTGTTCAGATTGAATCTGATGTCAAGACAATCGCCCCCGGCAGTAAGCCTTGGATGGTTGTCGAACGCACAATAGAGGATGGGCAGGTCACATTTTCGATTTCTGGTAAAATCAACTACGGTGAAGTGAAACCTTGGATCTACTACAGAAGTATCCCTGAGCCAGAGTTACTCTTTCAAAGCCTTTTTCGTCAGTTGGCAAAAGAACAAGGTTTGGTAATCAGAGGCAGAGACAAGATGGGCATGGTTCCTGAAAGTGCGACTTTACTTACAACACTGTATTCCCAGCCACTTCGTGAACTGACTGCTGACATGAATAAACATTCACGGAACTTGATTGCCGAACATTTAATTCGCGCCGTTGGGCATGAATACTCAGGTGTTGCAACAACTGAAGCAGGCCTTGATGTTCTTCATGATTATTTGGTTGACTTGGGTGTGCCCGAAGAAGATTTCACGCTCGTTAATGGATCAGGTCTAAGTCCTGACATAAAAATTAAGCCTTCGGTTATCACAGCAGTTCTACTCGACCTGTACAGGGATCCAAGCATCAAGCATGAGTTTTTGGCCTCTCTTGCCGTTAATGGACAAGAAGGAACGTTGAAATGGCGTTTGAAAGATGAACCACATTACGGAAAAGTACGAGGGAAGACGGGAAGCATCAATGGTGTTTATTGCCTTGGTGGTTATATCCGAACAGATTCAGGACAAGTGTACGCATTTTCATTCTTGGTTAATGACATCCATCGGTCTGTGCGGAGAGTGCGAGAAGCACAGGATATATTTGCATCCATCATTATGCAGGACTCGCCTTAATCCATTTCGAATTTGGTCATTTGCAAAGTGCTCAATTAGGGATAATTCTTTCATTTTTTTTAAGAAGGTGATAAAGTGTTACCAATCATGATTCGTGCCTGCTTTACCATGGGATTTTGACATGACACCTACATTATTACTTTCAGGAATGTTGCTTGGTTTATTCAATGCTGAAGAAACAGTAGAAGCTGAAGAAGCAGTCGAAGCTGAAGAAGCAGTCGAAACAGACACTTCTGCAGTTGAAGTTGAAGAACAAGCCCCAATTCCTGCAAAGCAACCTGAAGCCAAGCCGGCAGCCGAAAAAATCAACGATGCTCCCGATTTTCAACGAGAGCTTTTGTCCGTTGAAGAACAAGTGAATGATTTGAAAGAGCAAGTTTTTAAGTCGAAGGCCACTCTCAAACTCTTGAAAGAGATCGTCATACAAGGCGCTGCATCGGGTTCTCGCGCAACCGTTTGGCATGTGAACCAACTCGGTTCTTCCTATATTCTTGAATCAGTCTCTTACTTTCTAGACGGTAAGGGCCAATATGCAAAGTCAGACACTTCAGGAGCGCTTGATGATCAAGAACAATTTCAAGTTTTTGACGGTCCAATCCCTCCTGGTAATCACACACTTACGGTCAATATGAAGCTGCGTGGAAACGGTTATGGCGTATTTAGTTATGTCAATAAGTACACCTTCAATGTGCAATCCATGACTGTCTTCACTGCCGAAGAAGGACAAAGTTGCCAGATTCGCGTCATTACAAACGAAAGAAGCGGTATTTCAGCCTCTTTTGTGGAGCGTCCCTATGTTGAATTTGAACCCCGTTGTAGACGGTTAAGCGACATCGAATAAAACCAATGGCATCTCATATTCCAAATCGTAAAACAGCCATGTTCCTGACCTTGTTTCTTGGGTTAGGTGGCACTGCTTTTGCCAGGCCAATCGGGAATGCTCCACTCAACAATCTCAAAACTGAAGTCGACACGCTTGAAAAGACTTATACCGACCTGTCCAATGCCTACACCAACCGTCGGGGTCTTTTGAGTGCATGTGAAGCTCAAAATAAGTACGAACAAGCCATTACTCACTATTTAATCGGGGAATATGAAGAAGCGGCGATGATATTGTTCACGTTGGTAGAGTCAGATGCGCTAGCGGATGAAGTCCTAAGAACGGACTCGGAGTGGTACTTGGCCCATTCCACATTCCTCTTGGGCAATTATTCGATTGCCAGTGATATATTTTACTACATCATAGAAAGTGGAGAATCGCATCCTTTTTACGAAGACTCAGTTCGTACATTACTTGAATTGTATGGATTGACTCGAAATACAAAAATGTTCGACCGAACCTACGAACGATTCATATTGTCAGGTCGAGTCTCAACGACAGATGCGATAAACTATTCAATTGGAAAATCATTATTTTGGCAAAATGAAAACGCACGGTCAAAATCAATTCTGGGTACTATACCTGTCACTTCACCATTTTACCATCAATCAAGATACTTTTTAGGTGGGATTCTTAGTTCAGAGGGTGATTATGACAACGCCATTAGTGAGTTCAACAAATCACTCACTGTTTCGACAGAAACTGCGGATGGTGTGAAACTTAGAGATCTCTCAATTTTGGCCTTAGGCCGTGTTAATTTAGAGGCCAAACGATACGCCGAAGCCATCGATGCCTATCAACAGCTTTCACACCGTTCTCCTTATGCATCCGAACAACTGTATGAGTTGGTTTGGTGCTACATT
>JAYYJC010000473.1:0-9233 GCA_036146655.1 Myxococcota bacterium
CAGCTGTCATCACATAGACCGGTTTCGTCAACGCCATCACAGTTTTGATCAATGCCGTCCATGCCGATGTCCAATGCACCTGGATAGGTGGTTGAATCGGTGTCGTCGCAATCCAAAACAAGAGTGGTGTCCAACGGAGTCGTTCCTTCGTCGTCATAAAAGCCATCGCCATCGGCATCGTACCGTGCACCACAATCTGAACAGTCTGTTCCGAAGTCACAAAAATTGAAGTCCGCAGATGGGCCCCCATCATCACAGTCACCATCTGAAGGGTAAGTACAGCTGTCATCGCATAGACCCGTTTCGTCAACGCCATCACAGTTTTGATCAATGCCGTCCATGCCGATGTCCAATGCATCTGGATTGATGTTCGGATCATTGTCATCACAGTCGGTCCCGCCCGAAGCCTGTGAATCAAAACCATCCCCATCAACATCATTGCTGACAGTGCTTTCGTCAAAGCCATCGCAGTTTTCGTCAATTCCATTGTCTGGAATATCCGTCGCACCAGGATTAATGTTCGGATCGTTGTCATCACAGTCTGTGCCACCAGTGGCCACTGATGTAAAGCCATCATTGTCTGCATCGACGCCGTTCGAATTGGCACACTGGTCATTGGCTGCACCAGGTGTACCAAGGTCACCATCCCCATAACTGCTGGTCGATATACACCAGCTGTTGCCATTGTCGTTGTCGCTAAAAGACAAGGCATTGGGATTGAGATTCATGGACGCACCGTTTGGATCTGGAAAGACTGGACCACCGTCGTAAATGACTTCATCAATCAAACCAGCGGCACTTGACAGAACCACTTCATCTGCGCCGTTACCAAGGGTCATACCAGAATAAACATAGTCAAGATTAACCCCACCATTCAATGCAGAGTCACCTTGTTTTCCAAGAACCAAATATCCACCCGCAGGCAAGATAACTGAACCACTTACAGTAAACTCAACAGTGGTCGCATTACCAACATCGAGACCATCAATGTTGATGGCCACATTGCCGGGATTGTGTATTTCAAACCACTCGCCATTGTCATCGCTCACGGCACTGGGGTTTTGCATGATTTCACTAATGATGATGTCACCCTCACCCAGATCACCCACAGTCAATTCACTTGGGGTATTGGTGTCACCCGTATCGGTGTCGGAGGTATCAGAAGTATCTGAGGTATCTGAGGTATCAGAAGTATCTGAGGTATCAGAAGTATCTGAGGTGTCAGAAGTATCTCCCGTATCGACAGAGTCTCCCGTATCCAATGTATCAACGGTGTCATTGGTGTCAGTTGAATCACCAGTGTCATAAAGCGTGATGTCTTCACCCTTTTCGGTCACGGTTTCAGAACACGCGAACAAGGCAGAAGACAAAATGAAGTAGCGTAATTGCATGGTATTGCTCCAGTAAAAATAACCAGTGCTAATCTATCATGTCCATTTAGAGGTTCATATTACGATTGAGTGAAAGCTAGATCGTCGTCCATTGAAAATCAGGTGCGCTCTTGTCTTTTGGTGAAATTACTTTCGGAGGATGTGGCCATTTTATCCCCAAACTGGGATCATTCCACCGTATAACCAGCTCATGTTCAGGCGCATAGGTTTTGTCGACCATGTACATCATTTCTGTGTGTGGCCGAAGGGTTAAGAACCCATGCGCACACCCAGGCGGGATCACCAAGACTTGACGGTCTTCCGCACGGAGTTCCAGACCAAGCCATTGCTTATAACTGGGTGATTCAGGCCTGAGATCCACAATTACATCCCACAAAGCACCGCTCAAAACGCGAATTATTTTGGTTTCGGTGGCTGGGGAGCGCTGCATGTGGAGCCCGCGGAGGGTGTGCGTGGCTGTGCTAAGTGAGCCATTCATTTGCATGAACTGAAAGTCAACACCGAGACGGCCAAGAATGTCTTGGCCGATGTATGACAAAAAACAACCTCTTGAGTCCTTAAACTGCGATGGTTTAAGGAGTGCAGAACCAGATATTTTGAGGGTTTGTATTGCCATCGCATCCCAATAACCGATTTGAAACCAAAAGCGGATGTGGCGTTTCAACCTGTTCAACTTGAGCGGCCAAATCATTGTCAAAGACAATGTCCGCTTGCAAATCATTCGGGCTGTTGATCACCACGAGAACCTTCTTTTGTTGGATGATGTGATCCCCTTCTTTCAGATTTGCATACAGACTGTGCATTCCAGCTGAAAGCTGCATCGTATTGAACTGAATACGCCCCAAACTGTCTGGCTGCTGAACAGAGAGCAATCCATCATCTGCAGACCACCACTCAACGGATAGACGCTCGATTTCATTGACGGGTGCATAGATCCGAGCATGAATGAGTTCTGGTGATGTGGACTGCGACACAATGGCCTTGTTGGCATTCATAATTTCCATTTGAGCACCCATTAGACTCGGACTTTGTCTGTTCATGGATTTCATCGAACATGCACTGATAACAGGTAAGATGGCCAGTAAAGTTCTCATTGTATGCTCCTATGACTCTCAACAATTAGATTGAAAGCACCATTTGAGTGACCAGCAAGCCCACAGGTGATCAAAATGAAACGAGGTGGCCTCAATCCAAGAAATTCTCTCGATGAGAACGAGATTGATCTAGAACTTATATTTATTGATCATTTTTGAATACAGGGATCATCGTGTAACGAAACCACTGGCGGCATATCCACTTCATCAAACCGAAGTTGCCCACACACAATTCCTTTTCCACCCTGCCCCTGCGTACAAAATCGCCATGCTGCGTCAAATGGGGACAGTGATTGGTAGCTGGTTGGCTCTAAAGTCGGCTGGCAAATGTCGGAACAGAGATAGCAACCCGTTGATAAACAAATGGGTTGTTCGGTTTTGAACTTGAGTAATTGTATAAAAATCGAGTCAAGTTCAGCCTGAGCCTCAGGCGTTCGACTTTGCGTTAACGCGGTTGGAAGTGACACTTCTTGAAGTGTCGTCATTAATCGCTTCATCTTTCGAATGGTCTTCACGGTTGGTCCCATGCAGGAGTCAGAATAGTCTGGAATCTCGCAGGCATAAAAAGAGGCACTCTGGCCGCCTTGTAAAGGTCGACAAGTCCAGTCAATGTGAGTGTCCATTAATTTTTCCCAGCTGTCCAAACCGACATGCTTGTCCAACATGATGTTGGTGTGTACACCACCCCCATAAGTCAACTGAATGGCTGGATGTTGGTTGAGTTGCTCTTCAATGGCTCTCAGTCGAGCCCCAACATAAACATTCAGCGACGCCTGTCCTTGCAGGTTCGCTTCTGTGACGGTGCTGAGCAAGGTCATGCGCTGCTTCCTAATCGGCACTTCGAGCTCTCTGTTTATTTCGTCGGTGAGTTCTTGAATTTGTGGATCGATTAAGTCGGCCACTTCAATCTCTTGGGCGGTTGCAGGCGTGGTCAAGACAATTTGGCCTTTGGCCTGAGCCACCATCACATCTGGTATATGGCTTGGCAGATTGAGAAGAAACTGTCTACTCCATTGGACAGTATCCGTAGACTTAAATTGCGCTTCCGGAAAGGCTTGACGAAGTTTTTGATGGAAGTCTTGCACCTCTGTTGCCTCTGACTCTTCCAATAAAATGCTCAATGCGCCCGCCTCAAACTCAACGGGCTCATCCACTTGAGGTGCGCAAGACAACAGGGCTAGAAACATACATACCTCCCACATGTGACACATCTCTTATCCTTCTGTGTAAAAGACGCCATCATGACGACTTTCTTGGCAATTAAAATCGACATTAACACAGGCATTAGCGTCTATTTTGATGTGAACGGTCATACAACCAAGGCACAAACACTTGATCTGCTTTTAATCGAGCGGCACACTCCAAATCATAGTTTTGAGCAAGCGAACGCTCTGCTTGGGACAATGGCAGGACATGCACATGATTTTCAATGCCCACACTCACCTGCATGGTTCGGAAATAACCAGCCCGTTCCGGAAAGGCCTTTTCAAGCGCAGATCGATAAATGTGACGCTGAATCGGCCATCGGGGGTGCCAGTTTACCAGCGGTCTCAGCATGCCTCCCCACAGAAGCGCAAACAACAATCCCACCACCACGGTTCGGAATCCAAAGTGACTTCGGTGACTGGCACAACTCAGTTGTACCTGACGCATTAGTCCCGACATGACGACTGCCACCAAGACCACCGCACCAGGAATGGCATGCGCAAAGAAGCGTAGATGCGGCTCTACAAGTTCCTGCGTTCCAATCATGGCCACTGCAAAAGGTGACAACGGCACCAAGAGAGCCAACATCTGCCACCGCTTTGATGAATAAAGGGCTAGAGCCATCAACAGTCCAACGCCCAAAAGAACAGTCCAGCCAACCGCATATGGGGCTAAAATATCCATGCCCGTATCTGCAGACAAAAAACCATCTGGGGGCGGAATGGTTCGCTGTTCAAACAAAAAGGCGAGTGTTTTGGGAAGTTCTGTTAGGTCGCTTCTGCCCCAAACAAAGTTCGATGGCACCGCATACGGGGGCGAAAACTGTGTGGAATCGAATGCGGCAAACAATGGCCGAACATCAATCTGACGCTCTAAAGATGTGGCCAGTTCGTGATAAGACCAACTTCCCAGTTTCCATGCACCAAAATAAATGCCAATCAGTCCACACAATGTACTCAATCGGTCTCTCCAAGTGGCTATGCCGAAGACGGCCAACAAAACACCGAGTGTCAATGGCAAAAACCAAATCAAGCCTCTAAGATCTACAATCACGCATGAGCACGCAAGCACCCCTGCGGCAAGCACAAAGCCCGCATGTCTCGTGCGGAGAGCCAATGCCGTCATTCCTGCGGCCATTACAAATGTGGCAATGATCTCCGGATAAAAGTTGAGAAAGCGACTCATGCCCACAATGGGCGCCAACCCCAAGGCCATCGCCACAGCAAAATATCCCGCCATAGGACCACCGATGGCACGAGCCCACAATTGGATCCCAAGGCCAATAAGCCCTGTGGACAACAACGCTCCAAGCGCCAATCCGTTGATGACACCATAATCTCGAGCGAGCATTGCGGGCAACCAGGCTGCACCATTGGCCCTCTTGGGGGGGGCAAGCAAGACCGTGTCAAAATGGACAATTCCCACGCAATAATCAATAAAGTCTGTCTCAAAAAACGACATCTCCAGCAACAGCGGTGCACTCACAAAGGCCCCACCAATGGCCACAGCCAAAACGGCAATCAAAGAATGCCCCAATTCAAGCACTCGACTGCGCTTTCGAAAAACCGGCTGTCCAAGCACAAACCCAGCTGAAATGGCAATCAATCCCCCCAAACTCAACACATAGATGGGAAGAGTCCATTGGGTGTCGAGCCGTCCCAAAATACTTCCGCCCAATGCAATGGCACATAAGATTCCAATGCCGACAAAACGCCACAATGCAGATGGTTTTCTGTCTGCCTTGTTATCGGCAGATTGCCCCCCTTGGACAACCTTGTTGTCCATGACCTCATCTTGCCGTTGGGATGTTACGGTAGATTGCTTGGCAGAAAGGTCATTGGTCTCAGGGTTTATCGGGCCCACATCTTCCAGTCTAAATTCGGATGTATCAGAGGCTTCAGAAGGTAATTCATCCGTTTCATCAGCCAAGGGTGGTGCCGGCACTGATTGAAAAGAGACCATTTGGTCGAGGGTGTCTTGCTCCACTTCAAGGCGCAATGGCTGTTGTTTTTGAGGCGCATGCTTGCCTTTATCAGATTGGTCATTTGACAATTTGTGCCAAGCATCGTGAAGAAGGGAGGCATCATGCTCGTGGTCAGAGTGAACTTTGGGCAAGAGATGTACCGTTTCAGACATCAAAGGAGTCAATGCGTTTGCCACCTCTAGTGCCGATTTGGGACGCTTTTCTTCTTGAAATGCACAACAGGATTTGAGGAATGACTGAACAGGCTCCGGAAGCTGGTCAAAGCGCGCCGACTGGATGTCGGGATCGAACATTTGATCTGGGTTTTGTCCGGTCAACACCACATAGAAGGTTGCCCCCAATGAATACACATCCGACTGCACACCTATTTTTTGTTGTCTCAACCGTTGTTCTGGTGCCATGTATGATGGTGTTCCAACCATGTGTTTTGGCTGTTCATCTTCCACTTCTATCAGCGCACGAGCGATGCCAAAGTCTGTCAGCTTTGGGATACCTGCGTCTGTGAGAAGAATATTTTGAGGCTTGATGTCCAAGTGAACCACCCCAAGTTCGTGGGCCGCATGGAGGGCATGACAAATGGGCAGCATGACACTGACGGCTTGGTCAATTGACAAAGGCCCATGGTGTGCAATGTACTGAGAGAGGCTTCCGCCCTTTAAAAACTCCATGACGATGAATGGGACTTCTTCGTCAACCACATCGTGTACAGTCACAATGTGAGGATGGATTAATTTGGCCATTAGCTTGGCTTCGGCAATTAAACGGCGACGGTGAGCAGCACTTGAAGCCAAACGAGGGCTTAAAGCCTTAATGGCCCGCTGAACATCGAGTGTGGTGTCCTCCGCTAAGAAAACAGTCGCTGCGCCCCCTTCTCCAAGAAGACGAATGAGATGATACCGACCCTGAGCGACAAAAATTGATGAAGTCATGCTAGGGGTAACCTACCATAAAATCAGGTTGAAAATTCAAAAAGAACGCATCAACCAAAGCCCCTTTTAGGACAGACCAAAGCTGTTCTATTTGGCCGATGCCACAGTCTAAATGCGAACCATGGATGCCAACAAAAGTCTTTAAAATGAACAGAATGCACACCGAATTGACCTTCGTTCATATTCACACTCCAGTGAAATAAAGGAGACAATGTGTGCCCATAAGGCTTTGACAGACTGGTCTTATCATTCGCATTTTGACAAAAATCGGCTAAGGGAGAATAGCTCTAAAGAAGAGACTTCTTCACAGGCATTGCCATCATGAACCCACATGTCTATCCCGCATTTCTACTGACTTTTGTCAATGTGCTTGGGTTCAGTTTGCTACTCCCAGTATTGCCATTTGTGGTGGAACAGTACGGGGGGTCTAAGGCCGTTTATGGCGCACTCTTGTCTTCTTATTCCATATTTCAGGCGCTTGGAGCGCCATACCTAGGGAAACTCTCAGACAGCATCGGACGAAAACCCGTTTTGATGATTTCTCAAGCGGGCACCCTTTTGTCGTGGCTCATATTTGGACTGGCTTACTTTATTCCAAACACCCCCATTTTGGGCTTGGCGGTTCCTTTAATTGTCATTGCCTTTTCACGGGTTCTCGATGGCATTACCGGAGGCAACAATGCCGTGGCTCAAGCCTACCTCACGGACATCACCACAAAAGAAGAGAAAAATACCATCTTCGGGACTGTGGGCGGAATTGTGGGCATTGGATTCATTATCGGACCAGGAGTTGGAGGCTACCTCGCTTCAGGTCCATACGGCTACTTGGGCATGGTTGTTGGCGCAGCCTGCCTGTCTACAGTAACGCTCATTAGCATTGCAGTCGGATTGAAAGAATCACTGCAACCTGAAAACCGTCGTCCCAGAACGCAAGAACCCATTCTCAACGCACTGCGCTTAATCCATCGGATCAGGCGCCTAAACCCCGCCCCGATCATTGTAAACATCTTCACCATCAGAGCCGTTTTCAACATCATGATGTCGGCTTACATTGCCACCATTGCGCTGTTCATGATTGATTTGTTTGCATTTAATGAACAAGAACTTGGATTGTTCTTACTGGTTGTTGGGGTCTTCATTGCCTTTAACCAAGCCATCATCTCGAAATGGTTTATCAAAAAAATTGGCGCCTATCAGACGATGAGACTGGGAATTTTCCTGTCTATTTTTGGACTTATCAGCATCACCTTAACGGACAATCTGTGGCTGTACATTGGACTGTACTACTTCTTAAACCTTGGAATTTCACTGACCATACCATGCTTCAATACCCTCCTCGCTCAGCACGCAGATCCAAAAGAAGCCGGAGAAGTCATGGGGATTTCTGGTTCGATCGTCTCCATCGCCAATGCGGTTATTCCCATTATTGCAGCTACACTATATGGGATTTATGGTCCAAGTTTGTACCTCGGCTTGGCACTGCTTCCCATCTTTTGCCTGCTGGTGTGCAAATCTAAATTCCACGAAATGCCACTTTCCGAAGAAGCACAACAATGATAACTTCGTTAAGATAATTGGATCACAATCATGAGGAGTGAACTGTGATTATTCTTCACTTCATGGCTTGCATTGCTGAACTCGAACAGCAGAACTTCCCTCCCGAAATTGAATTGATTTCACCAACAGAGACCGCATTTCAAGAAGGTCAAGGCATTCCGTTCACGGTTTATGCCTCAGACCCAGAAGGGGATGCAGTGTCGGTCACCTTCCAAAGTCATGTAGACGGAATCTTCTTTGAGGGCGTTACAGATGGCGAGGATCAAATTCAAATCACAGCCTCAAACCTGTCGGTCGGCTCCCATAAAGTCTTGGTCCTCGCAACGGACTCTGCAGGTCAACAGGCCGATTGGTCACTTGAATTCAGCATCAATGGTCAGCCGGACTCTCCCAATTTGATGATTAACCCCGCCTTGCCAAATACCACAGACGACCTGACCCTTACCATTGCCGAAGGACTCGACCCAGAGGGAGACACCATTACGCACAGCATTCTGTGGAAGCAAAATGGGGCCGTTATTGATGATTTGTCGGACAGTCCAATGGTGACATCTGACTACACCGCACAAGGAGACATCTGGCAGGCAACCGTTACTCCCAGCGATGGTCAGGTGGCTGGAGAGCCCGAAACCATAAGCGTGGAAATTGGAGACAGTCCACCTACCCTATTGAGCATTTCAATTGTCCCAAATTCAGATGTCACCACACGGTCTGAACTGGAGTGTGAAGCCACCGCTGAAGACATTGATGGAGATGAAATCACAATGTCTTACCGTTGGAGGCGGGTGATCAATGACATCGCCTCAGAAATCACCATTGACGGAAAGACACTTAGCCTTACCCCAGCAATTGGTCAGCCGAATGACAAATATCTGTGCGAGGTTGAAGCCATTTCCAACGGCCTAAGCACGCAAGACAGCACCTATGTGCAAATCAGAAATAGCCCGCCCACCATTGGCAATACAGAGATTGTTTCCTATGGGTCTATCCGCGCCGGCGAGTCTGTATTTTGCAATTCAGATATCAACGATATTGATGAAGTTGAAGTGACAAGCAGCACGGAATGGCGCTT
>JAYYJC010000474.1:0-3076 GCA_036146655.1 Myxococcota bacterium
GTGGGTTGTGTGATCTCAAAAGGGGTCACGCTTCCAGTGGAAAAAACAGCACTAACATCCACCCAACCATTCAGGGTTTGTTGAGAAATCATCCCGTTTTCAGTACTCAAAGGCTCACAGTCGTTGTCTATACCATCACAGATCTCAACGGCATTCGGATTAATGTTGAAGTCTTCATCATCGCAATCTGAATTGTTGTTTGCGTAACCTGACGGAACTTCACATCCCCAACTCCCTGAAGCGGTTCCTCCAAAGCCATCTCCATCTTCATCCGGGTAGTACCAAACACCAGAAGAAATGTCTATCGCTGGATCTTCAGCGTCAATGTAGCCGCTGCAATTGTTGTCAATCAAATCACAGACCTCCACAGCTTCTGGAAAAATGGTGGAGTCAAAATCATTGCAATCGAGGCTGTTATCCGCATAAGCCACTGGCTGTTCACAAGCCACAATGGTTTCATCAGGCACACCGTAACCATCCCCATCGGCATCAAGATACCAAAGTAGACCGTCTTGTGGTGCATCATCAATGTCACCATCACAATTGTCATCCACACCGTTGCAGAACTCAACGCCATCTGGATTTGCCGTTGGCTGTGCATCATTGCAGTCTTCTTTGTTGCCCACAAACCCATCTATGGGCTGACAACTGTATTGTTCTGTCCCCTCAAGTCCATAACCATCACCATCAGAGTCCTTGTACCACACATTTTCTGTCTCTAGTTGTGGGTCGGCATCATCGATTAAAGTATCGCAATTGTCATCAATTCCATTGCAGACTTCGATGGCATTGGGATGCACATCAGGATTGTTATCGTCGCAGTCAAGGGCAACACTATAGCCATCTTTATCACTGTCCGCTGAAAGGTATTTGTCAGATGGACCACAGGCCAAAGTGAAGCAAGAACCGGACAGAACCAATATTATCTGTCGATCAATCATATTCATCACATTATATCTTGCCTATGCACATGGAGTCCAGATGCCAAAGATAAACCCTGATCTTTATATCTCGCTAAGCGCTGCTTTTCTTCTTGTTTTGTTGTATCGGCTGGTACGCCGTCGACTTAAGTCCTTCATGTCCGAACAAAACATACCAGAAACCGTGGTCCAAATTGACCAAAAACTGCCCATTTTGTTTTGGAGCACCTTACTGTTTTTTATTTTTAACAATGTGCTCTACAACCTCGAACATGAACACCTGACCCCGAATCTAAAATCGTTATTGTTGAGCGGTCTGTCTTTGATTTGGGGTGGAATATTTACGGCGTCTATTTATCCCATTTTGGTACTTCAAGGGCGCCTGCTGCGCTCCATGATTGCAGGAACAATTCTGTTCATTTTATTCTATGACAACTTGGCCGCATGGCAACTTATACCTGGGATATGGTCTGTCACACTTGTTTTTCATGAGTTTGGCACAGTGGCAAAGCTCTTGATCTATAATTTTTTAACACTGTATGCCGTGATAGCGTATCTCTCAGTTGGACACCCGATGCTCGAGTACCTCACGCGCAAATCAGAAACCGATCTCGACGACGATCTTCTTGAAATGATAAAAACGCCAGTTGTAGCAACAATAATTATTGGTGCCATCGGTTATTCAAACAGCATTCTTCAGTTGTCAAGTTTTGCACACGACACCATCCACTCCACAATCGTCAGTGCTGCCATAATCGTATGGACACGAACGGGATTGACAGGGGTTTCAATGACCCTCAACGAACTGCTGCGAAAAAGACAAGAAAGTGCGTTGTTGAAAGGCCTCGACCCACATCATATTGGTGGGTTTATCAATGCACGAACACTACCAGCACTTAATTTGACTTGTCGAGTAATCATTGTGGTACTGGCAACCAACTATGTGCTTCATGCATGGGATGTCGATCCAACTGCATGGCTTGCATCGGCAGGAATCATTGGTGTCGCAGTGGCTTATGCATCCCAAGACACACTTGCAAGCCTTCTGGCTGGAGTAGCTATTTTGACTGACTCTCCCTACAAAATGAATGACTTCCTCATTTTGGATGACGGTCAGCGCGGGCGTGTTGACAGCATCGGCTTTCGGTCCACACGGCTAATGACGCCTGATGATGTACAAGTCATTATTCCAAATGCAATCATGGCCAACACTAAAATCATAAACATTTCTGGTGGAGGAAGCGATTATGCAAGAATAGACTGCATGGCGGGCGTCGCATATGGTTCTGACATCGAACTGGTACGCCAATTGCTCTTCAAAGTCAGCAAACAAATGACCTATATTATTTCAGATACACCAGAGAAGACCCCACAAGTTCACTTTGTGTCAATGGGGGCATCAAGTCTGGATTTTATGCTTAGAGTCTGGCTCAGAGACCCTGCAATGTATGCACAAGCCCAAGACGAAGCCAATACACTCATCTATACGGTGTTCACGGAGCACAACATCGAAATCCCATACACTAAGCAGGATTTGTATCTGTACCCTGGCGCTCCGATTGAAGTTTCCAATGTCGTACCGACAACAGCAGCAAAATAGGTGCAATCCAAACCGATGCTTCGGTACTGTACCAACCAAGTTCAACGGGTGTATTCCAAAATGGGAACCCCAATGCGTACCCACCCGTCATATGGGCTTGTCCCACATCAAAGAGCAGGTGAGAAAACTGCCCCAATAAACTGAGCCAGAAAACACGGGCGTAAAGTGCTTTGGTCCAACACACGGCCAAAATGGCACTTGAAATACACATTCCCACGGGCAAATGCAACGGTCCCCAAATATCAACAACCCAAAGAGGGATCGATGGATATATTGTTCGAGAATATGACAGAACCATCGAGGGAACCCGTGACAATATATCTGGCATCAACGCACCAACAACAACCGGACTGTGCCAATCATTGCGGCAAATGACACTCAGCCCATATGCCACACAACTGTGGGTAATCAAATCAGGCACGGTTCAATCCCTCACCGCTCACAGACCACTCTCGAATGACCCATAAACATACGATTAATAGACAGAGAATCCCATAAAACTCTTTGACCGCTCTGTAACGGTGAACTTGAATTGTGTCAGCCACAAGGTGAACAG
>JAYYJC010000475.1:0-2936 GCA_036146655.1 Myxococcota bacterium
GCTCGAGAACCAGTTCCATTCGTCGTTTTCGCTAGGAATGATGATATTTTGGAACCCAGGTTCACTGGGCACCCAATCACTTGTAAATCGATGATACGCCAACGACCGTTGGGTTTCTTCCCCCGTAAATGTCCAATATTCTTGGTCATGCCAGACCGTCATTCCAAGTTGCGGCACATTTACAGGTGAGGGAATGTCTTGAACACCATCTGTTGAATTAAGCTGTTCGTCAAAACAATGAACCTTTTTTGATGGACCTGATATGCCCCAACGGACACACACTTGATCGGCTGTGTGAACAATATGTGGGTCGTTGGTCGGAACATCAAAACCTCTTTGCAGGATAACTGATCCAAGCCGCAACCCTTTGTTGTCTGTTTGAATGAGCACCAAGTCCTCATCACCTGCACCACTTACAGCAAAGTAAAAATTTCCATTCCATTCCGTAAAGGCGTGATCGGCTACGGTCACATTTGGTCTGAGATCTTGTTGCTCAGAAATGGGGATTGGAGTGCCAATAAACTCTAAGCCGTAATCAATCGGGACAATGCTCACTTGACCATTTTGCATGGTGCTGAGCCACATCTCCTCACCGCTAAAAATGGGGTATGCCCAAATGGATGTACCACCCACTAGCCGCTCCTGAACAAGGCTTAACGCGGTTACTGGAGACGCTGGGGGATCACCGCTGTCTTCGGTTTCACCGCTGTCAAAAAAATCTGCACTGTCATCAACCGGCTCAACTGCTGTGTCCACCGTGTTGTCGGGGACGAAGTTTACGGTGTCTATGGTATCTAATGCTGCGCTTTCACCATCTAAACTGGAAGCACAGGCCAGAAATATGTGGAAAATCATCAAAGCCTCTTCATTTATTCTTAGCATAGCCCAGTTCAAAGGCACCCGTCTACAAAACCACTCAGCTTGGTTTTGTACACCAATCTTCGCCAGCCACAGCGATGTAATCGGCTCGGCACAGTGCTTCCACATCGTCTGGTGGCATTCCGAGTTCTGTGGTGAGTTCGGCATGCATTGACTTTACTCTTTCGGTTTCAATCGCTGCGAGGTTTTTGAACTCGTTTGGATCTGTTTCAAGATTATAGAGTTCTCTTTCTGGTCCAAATTCGTCGTTGAAACGGGTGTGATAGACATATTTCCAAGGTCCTTGTCGAAGCATCTGAAAACCGGAGCATACATTGTGGGCATAATATTCAGACAGAGCTCTGTCTTTCCAAGGGTGATTCGGATCATCGAGATGTGCCACCATGGAGTCTCCTTGCCAATCTTCTCCGGGTTCTGCGCCACTGAGTTCCATAAGGGTTTGGAGGACATCCAATGTGGTACAAGCACCATCACGAACTTGTCCGCCTGCAAATCGCTGAGGAAATGACATCAGCATTGGGATTCTTACGGCCGATTCGTACATGCAGTTTTTCCACCACAAGTAATGATCTCCTTTATTTTCGCCGTGGTCAGATGTAAAGACCACAATGGTATTGTCAGCGGCAGAAGACCGTCTGAGGGCTTTCAATAAATCGCCGATTTCGTCATCCAACCAGTTGATCAGTCCATAGTAGCACTCTCTGCCAAGTTTAACCATTGCAGGGTCTTGCTCCACAACGCCAAATCCTTTTCGGAGATGCTGATAGTTCAAGGGTTGGCTTTCAATGTGCCCAGCTGGAATGTTGGGCATTGGAACCTTGTCTCTGTACCGTCTAAAATATTTTGGGGGACATCTCAACGGGAAGTGTGGCGCCATGTAACCGACAAAGAGAAAAAAAGGCGGGTCATCGGCACTGTGTTCTTTAAAAAACTGAACCGCTTCGTGTGTTATTGGTTCGTCGTGCTTGTAAATACCTGATTTTCTTGACGGTCCAAACCGTTCAAATCTTTTGTCTCGCAAGGCCACATTAATGTTGTGGTCTAATGGATGACGCCTCGGAACAAAGCCCGCCTTTTCAAAGTGATTAAAGTCTCGCCCAAGCTGGGTAAAACCGTAGCGCCGTTCTTTTGTATAGTGCTGTTTTCCGCAAAGTATTGATTGGTAGCCTGCATTGGAAAATGCCTTTGCCATCGAATACACATCGTCTGATTCAAGCACATTGTGGTTGGACCATACCTGACTTCGCCCCACAGTCTTGCCTGCCGTTAGCGCCAACCGTGCGGGTCCGCATACCGGAGAGGGGGTATAGCATGAACGAAAGAGTATGCCGTTCTCTGCAATGCTGTCGATGTGTGGTGTTCGAATTATCTTGTCTCCCATGCAGCTCAAGATCGCACCATCATGTTCATCTGACATGATAAACAAAATGTTTGGCGGTTTTGAGCCCTGTGCACCCATTAAAAATGGGGCTACCGCTGAGACGGCTGCTGTTTGACCCACAAATTGTCTGCGGTTTAGCATCTTTCGAACTCCTATTGCTTTGACTTGTACTTGGGTTGCCGCTTGAGGCTCTGGACCATGACCCAGCCTGGGCCTGTCATTTCTGTCATAAACAAACCTTCGCCACCAAAAAGCATTTTGAGACATCCACAAACCCTGCGGATGTAATACTGTGTATTTGCAGAAAAAACGGCGAGGTTTCCAGTAGAAACAAGCAGTTTTTCTCCAGTTCCCAGTTGGTGCTCTATGAAATCTCCGGCGCCATGAATGACCACCACACCAGTGCCCGACAAGTGCTGCAGGAACAAGCCAGCCCCACCAAAGAATGCTGCACCAGCGGACCGAGCAGCTGTGACATTGATGTTCACATCGCCAACGGCTGCTACAAAAGCGCCTCTTGTGCATGTGATGGGACCATTTCTTAGGTCCCATGTGGCCAGTTTACCGGTTTCATTTGCGGTAACTCTAATTTTGCCACCCTTCGGAGCCGAAACATAGGTTAGGCTGAGCCCTTCTCCCGAGAGCGCTCTCCCAATGCTTTTTCCTGCGCCACCAG
>JAYYJC010000476.1:0-6541 GCA_036146655.1 Myxococcota bacterium
TATATTCAAAGATGAGTCACTCTATACCTACATCCCCAGCCAACCGCCCACACTTGAGCAGCTTGAGAAGCAATATGCCATGTGGGAAAATAAGGAGTCTCCTGACAAAACAGAGTTCTGGCTAAACTGGTCGGTGTTTGAAATCAGCAGCAAAAAATTGGTTGGCAGGGTACAAGTCGGCATCAACAAAAACACCCGAGAAGCCTCTGTGGCGTATGTGATTGGAAGCGCATCACAAGGGAAAGGCTTCGGAACAGAAGCCATAGATGGCTTGATTAAGCACTGCCATCAACATTACGGCGTATCGGTATTTAAAGCATGGATAGACACCAGAAACTCGGCATCCATCCGCTTGGTTCAAAAACTGGGCATGAAACAAATCGATTTCATACTAAATGCAGATCATTTCAACGGGTACAGCAGTGACGAATATGTCTTTGAACTCAAATTGAATGCTCAATAAAATGGCTTGTTCTCACCAGCCGACAATTGCAAATGATTGTGTTTGTTAAGTCATCTTAGTCGTCTAGACCTCGACCAATTTCCAGCGGCCTTTCCGAACAACAACAAAGAGCCAAATGGCTCGAGTGGCCCAGTCAAAAGTTGAACCAATCCAAATACCAATGAGGCCAAGTTCAAAGACAAAGGCCAAAAGATAGCAAACCGTTATGCGAACAGCCACCGGTCCAAATAGAGCGGCCAACATTGGACTCTTTGTATCCCCAGCACCCCGCAATGATCCTGCAAAACAATCGCATAAAGCCATCAAAGGTTGGGCAACAGATGCGATTTTCATACAGGCAATCCCAAGTTCTAGGCTTTCTGGATCCGTACAAAACCATCCAACAAAAGTTTCAGCACCGAAGAAGAAGATCGCACCAATACCAGTCATCAAGACCAGCGAAAAGCGCATGGTGTACCAGATCGTTTGCTCTGCTTCATCGGCTTCCTGAGCCCCAAGTTTTTGCGCCACAATGGTTCCACTGGCATTACCAAGAGCATAAGATGCGATAAAACCCAAAGACTCAATGGCCAAACACGCTTGCTGAGCAGCCATTGCAGCCGTTCCAAGTCGGCCGACAAACCCCGTGTAAACCAAAAATCCAGAGTGCAGTATCAAGCGCTCCAGAAAGGTGGGGAAAGCCACATTAAAGACCGGCTTCAGCATGCCCAAATCTGGCTTGGAGAGTCGAACAGTACGGCTGGGACGCTGGATGAGAAAACCCATCAAGAGACAATTGACCACTGCGGCACTGGCAGTCCCCAAAGCAGCGCCGCTTATCCCCCACTCTGGTGCACCAAACAAACCAAAAACAAAGATCCATGAGAGAAAGAGGTTCACAAAACCACTAAGGAACGACACCCACATTGGTGTTTTGCTGTCACCAGAGGCTTGAAAGCCAAATGTGAGGATGACAGCCACAGTCGTAAATGGTGCAGAACAAAAAGTCCAGGTCAAATAGGTGGTCGCCATGTCACGAACCACCTTTGATGGATTGGCGTCCCCCATGAGCATTTCTGTCAGAAATGCCTTGCTAATCAACCCTGCAAGCCCAAGAATGACCCCAGCTGCAAGTGCAATGAGAAGCGATGCACTTAAAACACCATTGGCTTTTCGGTTATCTTTGGCCCCAACCGCTCGACCGAGCACTGCCAACATCCCAATACCAAATGAACCAAAAATTGAAAACGCCGTCCATGTAATTGGACCAATGACTTGCATTGAAGCAAGTGTATCTGGACTGTACTGCCCAAGAATGAGGCGGTCGGTAAAAAGAATGATGGTGCCCAAAAGACCAGACACAAGGATGGGCCAAGCAAGCTTGATGATCTCGTCTTTAAGGGAAGTCGATGGCGTGTAATTTTGCAAACGGCCTTCTGAGTAATGTGAACACAAATGTTTTTCGAGAAATAAGACTGTACCAAAATAGCGCACTTAATGGCCATTGAAGTCACAACATCAAGATGAAGGTTGTACAGTTCGACAAATAAGTGCATCTCATCTGTGTCAACATTCTATAAAAAGTCTATCTCAACAGAAGGACAAATAGACCTGATGTCACATACAAAGCGCATTTGGAAGTTCTGTCTACCATCTGGATTCGGTGGCTAACCATAATTCAAAGTTAAACTGCAATGCAATTTAACCATAGAGTCGAAAGAGGACAGAAAGATCGAAAAACCAAAAGGGACATGCATGCATGTCCCTTTGACATATTCGATAATAGAGGTTGACTAAGCCAGCTCAGGCTGACCAACAATAATTTGGGCGACCTTTGGACCATTCAGGCGCTCGACAGTTTCGACTGCAAGTGTCAAGTATGTTGGAACATCGAGATCAAACTCACCTGTGACCCAAGCATCTACAACAAAACGCTGGTCGGTCTTTGGTACAAGAGTGGTCTTAGGGACAAGGTTAATCATTACCTTAGACTCTGAATGACTGCCTTCCAGCGTCTCATACACACCACCAGCACCCAGAACTTGAGATTGTCCCTGCTCCGAATCGTACTTGGGAGGCTGAAGACCCGGCAGCTGTCCGAGTGACCAGAGTTTGAAGAAACCACATCCCATGGGTGCTGGATGCGCATGATCATCACCATGCACAGAAGGCACATAACCTGCAGCAGCAACTTCTTTGACTATTTGAGTGAGGCCATCAAGGTCCATGACTTTTCGGGTAGCAGCAATCCCATAAACCCCACCAAGTACTTTTGGCCCATGCATTCCAGCATGGTCAGAAAGCCGACCATCCACACACTTGAAGAGGCCTTCTGAGTTCACCTCAACAAGGTCATCGACATCTGATTTTTCAACGATTTCAGCGGTCCAGCCGCGGCTAACTAAAACTTCAACGATTTGTTCGGGGGTCATTTATTGCTCCAATGAAGAGGTAAAAATATATATGAAAATTTAAGATTTCTAAATGTACTAGAATTAGTGATAGTATTTTTTCTAACGACGGCATATATTGTTGTCAATATCTGCATTTTATTGTACTGAAAAATTTAATTACATTGACCCCTATGTGTGTCTTAAACTCCTAAAAGAATCTGTAAATGGTCGGTCTCTATCAATCAGTTCTGACGAGATTGAACGCAAACTTTAAGACTTGAGGCATTGGTTGTGGCTGTATTTCAAATGCAAAGTTGCATTTGAAACACAAAATCACAGTGGGACATTAAAATTCGCTTGAGAGAACCACACGACAATTTAAATGTTCAAACCAACCAGGTAATGAAAGAATTAGATTGGTCAAAAGGTGAGTTCAACCCTTGTGGCAAGTACTATAGTTGCAACTCATCATGAGGAATCACTCGACAACCACGAGCAAGCATGTCTTTTTCAAATGCATCTGCAGCCGCCTCAAAACCCGACACAGGTGAAGCACAATCACTCAAGAGAATTAAAGCAGAAGTCTTCTTCTTCCAATTGTCGGCCAAATCCCTCATTGTGTAATTGACACAATGTGATTTGGCCTCACCGCAAATGACAACCTTATCAGCGCTGTGGAGGCTCTCAATCAAAGACAGATTTAGTTGAGTTGTAGGGTCATCGCTCAACGGAACTTCAGCCTGAAGTGCGCTGTACATTTCAGTCAAGCAGTTCATGCCTTTGTACACATAGGTCACAGACTTCATTTTTTGAGCCACCCAATCCTGAAGTGCATCATTGACAACTGGAACAACGGCATGCCCTGGTGTGCCAATGAGGCAATGCTCAGGCCAAATACACACCACAAAGCGTCCTTTCTCTTCAAGGGCTTTCGTGTAATTTTTGACGTGTGAGAGCAGTTTACCATCTACCGGTAGCCACCGGCCTGAGATCACATCTGAATGATGAATAAGGGTAAATGGTTTTGGATGTTCGCCATTGGCATCCTTCCAAAAGACAGCATGCGCAATGTGTATGCGATGATGGCTATCCAACGAAACAATCACTTCGTCGATGCCTTCCATATTATTCTGAATAAATGACGCAATATTTTGGCTGTCTTTGTGAGCACCAGGCACACCAAGTGAGCCTCCTAGGTGAAAGTCGACTTGTGGGTCAATAATAAATAAAATGGTCTTCTCTGACATGTGTCCTCCACATTTTCATTCAATGGGTAACATTGTTTACACAACGAAACAGAATGTTCACTTACACCTGACTAATCAGACCTACAATTGAGCAAAAGGGCACCGCACTTTTGGCTTACTTTGCAAATGACTTTTATCGTTCAATTGGTATCTATTGAGTTTAATCATTGGACTAATAAGCTCCAGCACAAACAGTGACCAAATAGAATTAGGCCCACCAAAGACAATGGATTATGTCATCAATGTTAGCTGAGGTGACTTGTGTTGGAAGAATGGACAGGACCATTTGGTGGATTGCCACCATGGGATAAAATAAATCCAAATGACTTTGAAAAAAGTTTTGATATTGCCATCGAATTGGCACTCGATGAAACCAAAAAAATCGCAGAAAATCCAGAGACGCCAAGTTTTCAAAATACGATGGTTGCTCTTGAAAAGGCTGGTTCAAAGCTTGATAGGTTGTACACATTCTTTCGCATTCATTGTGCCAATTTATCCATTGGCGACATGCCACGCATAGAGCGGCTGGTCAAACCTAAAATAATTGCCTACTTTAACAAAATCCTTCAAGACGAACGGCTGTACCAACGCATTGCGTATCTTTATTCCACACGAGAGACACTCGAACCAGATCAACAAGCATTGGTCAAACAAAGATACAAAAGGTACCAAAGAGCTGGTGCGCATCTTTCCCCAGAACAGAAAGAGCAGCTCTCACAACTCAATCAAGAACTTTCAGACCTTCAAACTCAATTTGCACAAAATGTATTGGCTGACCAATCCGAGTTGGTTTGGCTCGAAAACGAACAAGAGTTAAGCGGTTTGACACAAGAATTAAAAGATGCCCTCAAGCACCACGCCACAGCCGCAAAGGAACCCCAAAAATGGGCCGTAAAAGTCAGCCGTTCACTGGTCGAAACGGTTCTACAAACAGCTGACAGTCGCATTTTCCGTGAACGGCTTTGGCGTGTTTACAGCCAACGAGGAGGACACCCAGGTTCCAATGATAACTCGCTATTGATCCCCAAAATCATACGAAAGCGCCATCAACAAGCCAAACTACTTGGATTTGACAGTTTTGCACACTTCCAACTTGATGACCGAATGGCAAAAACACCAAGTTCTGCGCTTGAGTTCCTAATGGAAATCTGGCCGAAAGCCGTTAAAAAATCTGAGTCCGACCTTGCAGCATTACAAAGATTTGCCCGAGAAACCGTACCTGATATCGAGTTGAAACCTTGGGATATCCCTTACTTTACAGAAAAGATGCGTGCAACAAAGTACGAATATGATGCGACCACATTGCGAAGTTACTTCCAACTTCCCAATGTGATTTCGGCACTCCATATGGTGGCTGCCAAAAACTTTGACATGAGATTTGAACAAGACGACACCATTCCGGTGTTTCATCCAGATGTCACGGCGTATACCATCCATCGAATATCAACTGGAGAGCCTGTTGGTTTATGGTACCTAGACCCTTTTGCCAGAGACGGAAAAAAGGGAGGGGCATGGAACACCACCTACCGTGTTCAAGAAAATATCGACGGTGCAGTACTACCCATCTATTCGAACAACGCCAACATCATGAAACCGACTGACCCAAAACAAATCCCATTGCTTCGATGGCGAGAAGCACGCACATTCTTTCACGAGTTTGGACATGCATTGCATGGCCTGTGTTCAAAGGTTCGCTATCCAAGTCAAGCAGGCACCAGTGTCACCCGTGATTTTGTTGAATTTCCTTCGCAACTGCTCGAGGCCTGGCTGAACACGGATGAAGTGTTATAACAACATGCTCGCCATGTGGAAAACAACACAATTATTCCAGATACACTCCTTGAACGGCTGCGTGCATCCAGTGATTTTAATGCCAGTATTGGACTGGTTGAGTACATGATAAACGCCATCATCGATCTCAAAATACACTTGCTGCCACAATTGGATGATTCGGTAAATGCGTATGAAAAATCCATTTTGGAAGAACTTGGTATGCCAAAAGAGCTTGCCATGCGGTACCGATTGGTCCATTTTCAACACATCTTTTCATCAGGGTATGCTGCAGGCTATTACAGCTACAAATGGGCGGACGCCCTCACAGCGGACGCAGTCGAGTTTTTCGAAGCCCAAGAAGACGGTTTCTATGACAAAGCGCTTGCTCAAAGACTCGAGGAAACAGTATTATCCGTTGGTGGGACCATTCCACCCGAAATTGCTTACGAAAACTTTCGAGGCAAGCCACTGGATGGCACAGCACTGATGAGAAAACTTAATCTTCTATAAAAAATTGTTTACCATATGACGACATGACCTTTCTTCATTTGGAGAACCAATGATTGTTTACCTTACATTGACCTTGCTTGGGTTATCCCTCACCCTTCTGGCATGTTCGACTAAGTCAGACAGCGGCGAAGACTTTACCCTCGAAGAGTCGGAATACGATGGTGCCACCTTTATAG
>JAYYJC010000477.1:0-10000 GCA_036146655.1 Myxococcota bacterium
GACTCCTACACGAATACCCTTTTGTTTTTGGCTAGATCAGGTAAGTTTCCACATCCATTGTTGAAAATGCTCATTGATGAGCGGGTGGTCAATGTCATGACTTCCGACTATCTTTCACCCCTAGGTGATGTGGCTAAATCAGCACTGGCCGGCATTCGAAGGATGATCCGCAATCCAGCAGTTGAGCGAGCAAAAGCACTTGGCACTTTGAAGCGGCTTTCTGTGTTTGAAGCACGGCTCGAAGGAATGACCGGTGCGAATGCGGGTGCAGCCGCACCCGCATCTGACATTCAAACTTTTTGACAAAATCTATTCCTACTGAGCAGCTCGCAGACTATTCTGTCTGCTCGTTGGGCTGGGCAGCTTCTCCAGAGTCTTCGCTCTGTTCAGTCTGTTCTACTTCTTCTGTCTTCTCTTTTGTTACTTGAGCTCCACCTTCAAAAGAAGTCGGTCTTTTGTCAGCAGTACACATGTTGTTGTCTTGTGGACGGGAACCGAAGTGGAGAACGCCGTCAACCAGCTTGACAATGTCATTATCTGAGGCACAATCGGCGATTGGATAGGCACCTAAGCCAGCGCATCCACCACCAATATCGAGTGGGGTGCCAACGGCTGTTCCTTCAACACCACAGGCACCATTGATCACGCCAAGTGCGGCATCCATGTGCCCAGTAACGGTCTTCGACGCAAAACCAAAGGTGGCTTCACGGGCGCCATCCTCAACCGATGAAGCCCCTTCGAGGCTATATGGGCCTTTAATATTGACGGTTAAGAACTGAACACTGCATGCATCGTCGCCAAAGGCCATATAGTCAAGGTCCCATTCACCCTCAGTCATTTCGAAGACAAGTTTGTTGAAGCTTCCATCTCCCTGAGGACTTGGAAAACACGGGGTGGCCCAGGTACCGACAAGGTCAGCAGCGTCAAAGGCAAATGTGCTTTCTGCAGGTGCAGGTGCTGCTTCAGGTACAGGCGTTTCAGGTACTGCTGCTTCTGGTGCTTTTTTGGGGCCACATGCCATCAAACCAATGATAGCGGGCATTGAGAATAATCGAATAGACATAATTTTCCTTATATATGGTAGGTGTTGACGACTCAACCTTAACATTTTTGAGTGAACAGATGCATGTAAGCACCATGTTTTTGAATCACCCTTGCCTTGATTTATAAGTGGACTTTTGCAAAGCCTTTGGAATAAAGAATTTAAGCCTGATGAATGTGACTCAATATATTGCTGAGTGCTGTTCGATAAGCGTTCTCAAGGGCTCTTCGGATTCCATTCTGGTCCAATAAGGCGCCGAGCATGGGTCCCGGTTCGTAATCCATGTGCAATGTGACAAGGGTATTGGTAGAAGGCTTCATGGTTCGAAGACTGTAGCTCAAAGTGCCTTGTGTCCGTTTCCCACCAGTTTTGATTCTGATGCGTCGACCGCCGTGGGAATCATCTGGACCAATGAAGGAGTAAGTCATACTCCGTTGCTTAAAGCCACCGTTGTAGTGAAGAAGAAGTTCATTGTTTGAGGTGGGTTCAACTTGGGTGAAGGCATCTTCTAAAATCGTCTTGTGATTTTCAAAATCGCTGAGCCAAGCAAAAACATCATCACGCCTCAAACCTTCTATCAGAATATCTGTGGTAATGACTGCCATTCAGTCCTCTCGATTGGATTGACTACTCATCAGCATAACGCATTTGATTCTTTGTTTATTGTCCTTTTGCAAAGCTTTTATGGTTCTCAAGAATTCAGTTCCATCAAAATGTCGACTCTCAAAGCGTATTGATCGGTTATATCTCCTAATCACAAACGATGGTCAACCGCGGTAATCTCCACACATGTTGAGTCTTATTCCTTATTTCCCACCTCTCAGTTTTACGGTCTTTGGAATTCCCATCGACTCTTGGTCTCTGCTTGTTTGTTTTGCTTTTATTTTTGGAATGGAGTTTGCCCGAGCACGAGCTGTGTCTCTAAAGCTTTCTGTTAAAGATGTGGTTGACGGTTGTCTTTTTATCGTTGGAATGGGCTTTGTTGTTGGTCATCTGGTACATGTACTGGCTTATAATCCACACTTGATTGATGAAGAAGGGTGGATCGTATTGGTCAAAGTTTGGGCAGGGTTTTCAAGCAATGGTGGTTTTTTGGGTGCCATTATTGGAACCATTGCTTGGATTAAATGGATACGGCCTCACAACCCTTTTTGGCTTTATGCGGATACCTTTGCTTACAGCTTGCCTTTCGGATGGTTTTGGGGAAGGGTAGGCTGTTTTACTGCGCATGACCACATCGGACATCTGTCTAATTTTGTGCTTGCAGTCGACTTTGGAAACTCTAAGTATGCGTCTTATTATGGCGGCGCCCGCCATGATTTGGGGCTCTATGAAGCCATCTTTGTTTTCTTCATTGCGGTCATTTTTTATTCAGTGCGTAAAAAAGAGATTTACCACAGTTCATTTGCCATCCTATTTTGTGTGCTCTATGCCCCTGTTCGCTTTGGTCTTGATTTTCTTCGGCACACCGATTTACCCAATCCAGACACTCGGTGGGCTGGTTTGACACCAGCGCAATACGGTTCGATTTTGTTGTTTTCCGCAGGGCTCATTCTGCTGAGTCAGGTGAAGAAGCGTCAGCGCTATGTCTTTCCTTTAAAACAGAAGATGGCCAACTCGAATCAAGTATCGCCTGCTCTTTCCGGCGACGGCACAAACGCTTAAACCGATACTCTGCCTTGGCCGCCTCACGATGTGAAAGTCCTGGCCAATGGTGTTTTAATGTAACGGGGCGTCTTGAACGCGTGTATTTTGCACCGCTCCCCGCATTGTGTTGTTCGAGCCGCCTTGTGATGCCGTTGGTTATGCCACAGAAATAGCTGCCATCTTTGCACTCTAAAACATAGAGGCACCAGTTCATTTGTCACCTTTCCATTCAGCTTCCTTTCTGTAGATCGTTCGTTGTGTAATGCCCAACAACGCAGCGGCCTGAGCTTTGTCTCCATCAACCATCATGAGTGTGGCTTCAATCATTTCCCGCTCAATTAACTTTAGGGGGGTGCCCACGACAAAAGTAAGGCAATCGCTTTGCGGTGAGTGCGCTCTGATAGACGCTGGGAGGTCTTCCAAAGAGATGTCTTCTGTTTTAGATAAAATGAGTGCGCGCTCTATGGCATTTTCAAGTTCTCTTACATTCCCCGGCCAATCCCATTGCAACAGAGCAGTCATGGCATCTTGTGAAAGGCTTTTGGGTTGGCGACGGTTGCGGTCGGCATGTACGGCCATAAAATGGTGAACCAGCAGCGGAATGTCGTCTTTTCTGTTTCGGAGTGCAGGAATTTGAAGTTGAATGACATTGAGACGGTAATATAGGTCCTCTCGCAAATGGCCTGCTTGAACGGCTTCAAGTGGTTGTCGGTTGCTTGCCGCAAGTACTCGAACATCGACTTTGATGGTGTTTTGACCACCAATTCGCTCAAACTCTCCGTCTTGTAATACTCGAAGTAGTTTCACCTGCAGTTGTATCGGCATTTCCGTAAACTCATCCAAAAATAATATTCCATGATTGGCCAGTTCAAAACGGCCTTGTCGGGTTGAAGATGCCCCCGTAAATGCCCCTTTTTCATGGCCAAAAAGCTCTGATTCAATCAAAGCCTCTGGAATGGCTCCGCAGTTAACGGTGATGAATGGCCCATTGTGGCGATTAGAACACTGATGAATCCACTTTGCCAAGCGTCCCTTTCCAGTGCCACTCTCGCCAAGAATCATCACATTGGCTTCAGAATCAGCTATTTGTTTGGCTTCCTCCGTGAGCATTTGCATGCTTGGAGACCGATAAACCCAGCTCATGTTCATGCTTCTTTCAAGCGCTGACCGTAAGGCTCTGTTCTCTTGTGATAAGGCTTGTTTTTCAAGTGCCTTCCGCACAGCCCGTATTAGTTCTGCTCTTTTGATCGGTTTTGCGATGAAGTCCCACGCGCCTTCTTTCATGGCTTCAACAGCTTGTTCGACTGTGCCGTATGCGGTCATGACAATAACCTCAAGCAGCGGATGCACTTTTTTAGCCTGCTTCAGGAGTTCAATGCCATCCATGCCAGGCATTTTTATGTCCGTGAGCATGAGTTCTGGCGGGTTTTGCCGAACTTGTGCGAGTGCAAAGGCAGCATTTTCTGCGGTTGACACCACATATCCTTCTCTGCTCAGTACTCGCTTGAGTGTTTGTCGATTGGAGGATTCATCGTCAACAATTAGGATTTGGATGGTCATGTTCTGATGTCCTTTTTGTAGGGCAATGCAATTTTAAACTGGGAACCCTGTTGATTGCTTTGGATAATATCCAGTGATGCACCCCATTCTTCCAACTCTTGTCGACAGATGGCCAGCCCCAGACCGGTCCCATTGGATTTGGTGGTAAAAAAGGGGTCGAAAATATGTTCTGCACTTTCTGTATCAATTCCTTCACCATCATCTGAGATGAGTAGCGTTCGCTCTCCGGCTTTTATTTGGATGTGCGTCGCATGAGCCTCCCGTGCATTTCTGACTAGGTTTCGAAGGGTTCTCAAAAGTGACTCTCGATCAATTTCAAGGGCTTGAGTCAATGGTTGATATGTCAGTTTGATTTGATCTTGATGAAGGCTAGGGGTTTCAAGTTGGACAAGTTCTCCGACCAAATCATCGATGGACTCAATGGTCAAAACTGGTGCGCGCTTCCGAGTGAGTGCGAGATATCGCTCGGTGGTTTGTTCAAGTCGGTGGATTTCTTTGCTGATGATGTCAAGCATTTCCCGCCCATCCTCGGTGCTAAGTTCTTCTTCGAGCATTTCGGCATTGAGACTCATGGCATTTAGTGGGTTTCGGACTTCGTGTGTAATCTGTGCCAGCATGCGCCCGATTAATGCCAGACGCTGAGCTCGAGCGAGAGATTCTCGATCATTGACACGAGCAGTTATATTTTCAGTGCTGATTAGACGACCACTTGCCCCAAATGGCGTCACAGCCATGTTGAAAATTTCATGGGCAAACTTGAGTTCTCGATGTGTTCCATTTTGTCGATCTAAAAAGTCTGGCACCGAACTGCCAGCTTTGATGCCCCATTGCTTTTGTGCAATTGGGTTACACATCTCGACGGATGATTCGTTGAGCAAAATAATGCCAATTGGGATGTGGTCGAGTACTTTTTGAAGCCGTTCGGAGAGTCCGTCAAGTACCTGAGCCCGCTCAAAAAGAGCAGTATTCCGCTCAGCAACGGCATCTGCCATGGCATTTATTTCTTGGCTCAGGACTTGCACCTCAGTTCCTGACAATCCTGAAACACCGTGAATCCGCTCTTCATACTCACCCATTCGTATTCGTTGGACCGTCGCTGTTAAAGTTTCGATTGGGCGAATTACTCGAGCGGCCAAGAAGGCGAGCGCAGTGGTAAATGACAAGACCAAAAAAGCAAGAATAGAGAAGATTTGAACGGTTCGACGCTGTGACCTTGCCATGTCTTTTGAGAGTTCTTGAGTCTGATCTGACAACTGGCTATTAAACTGCCCAATTCGAATATTTAGTGCACTGCGATCCCTATCGAGTTGAGCGATTAATCCACCAAGTGCATCTGCTTCTGAAGACTTAAGTTGGCTCTCGTAATTGTTGGCAGTTTCTTGGATTTCCTTTATTAGTGCAAAAAGATCAGCATTTTTTCGAGCATGAATCCTCAGCGTCCGGTCTTTACGAGCTAATTTATGCAGACGCTTTGCTTGGTTCGTATCACTTTGGATTTGTTGAATGAGAAATATGGGTGGGGAACGGCGAATGTTGTTTATACGGTCATCTGTGTAGCGTTCATGTTCTCTGCTGAGTTGTCGAATGCTGCTATCGAGTTGTGCACCTTCTTCTGCAAGCGGAAGATAGTACGCGTTGAGCGCAAAAATATCGTCTTGAATGTCTTGTAGTTCGGTAAAGGCGTACAGCATGCTTGCTGTAAATGCAGACAAGGACAGCAAAAAGAGCAAACTGATGCGTATTCGGAGCGAAGAGAGTGAAAATCTCATTAAGTGCAGAGGTGAGTGAGTAAATTGCGGGGGTGTCGGGAAGAAAATTAGATTTTTTAGGGCAGCGTGATATATACGGCACGCTATCGAAACCTATATTCAGTTTAACCGCGAGAGGTGTTTTATGTTTCGACAATCCCTTTTATTTTCGATTTGGACAACCCTAGCATGTGGGACAAACTCAGGCACAACTGAAGCGCCTTCAAATGCTGAAACCACAGACAATACAGTTCAGGCCAGTCCAGCTGATGTTGGTGATGTATTGGCGACAGTGAATGGTTCTGCGGTTGGCAGTACTGATTTTGAACAGGCTGCTGCTCGCAGTGTACCAAGCAACGGTCAATCCCTTTCGATTGATGAGAAAAAAGAAGTTCTTGATGATCTAATTAATGACGAGTTGCTCTATCAAGAGGCGTTGAAACGTGGATTTGATCGTGACCCGAAAGTAAAAAAAGTGATGGTGAATGCGTTACTCCGTGAGGATGTTTATGGAGCGGTACGCAATTCAGACTTTACGGATTCTGAACTTGAAGCCTATTATCAGTCTCATCTTGAAGAGTTCATCGTCCCAGAGAAAGTTCAAATTTACCGTTTGTTGGTTAAAGTAAAAGATGACCGTCCAGATGCTGATGCCAAAGCCAAGGCCGAGCGGTTGCATTCTGAGTTGAAGAGTGATGTCACAAAGTTTAAAGATTTGGCCTCTCAAGAATCTGATGGCCCATTTCGACGAAGAGGTGGGGATGTGGGATTTGTACCCAAAACAGGAAAGCCAGGACTTGATGAAATGGTAGTGTCCAAAGCCTTTACCATGAGTCTTGAGGAATTAAGTGAGCCCTTCAAAAGTGAAGATGGGTACAACATCATCTACATCGCCAACCGTCGAGAATCCGTAGAACGCAGTTTCCAGCAAATGAAAGGCGCCGTTCTTCGAAAAGTTAAGTCTGAAAAGTTAGCTGAACAGTATGAAACCTATACTTCAGGCCTGCGCTCAGGTGCGACCATCACAGTTGATGACTCAACGCTTGATGGCATTAATGTCAAGCCTTCTGCCAGACCTCGTTTGGGGATGCCCGGCAGCGATCTTCAGCTTAACTCCATGGGTGATAAGCCCGGAAGTGGTGAATGATCCCATTTTGGGGTTTGATATGTGCAGGTGTCATCCACGCAGCAACCACTGATCGCATTGCAGCAGTGGTGAATGATGATGTCATCACTTTGTCTGAGGTCTATGAGTTAGGCGCAGAGTTCATTTCTGAAGCAGCTCTTACCCCAGATGCACGCCGAGAAGCTGAGATTAATGTGCTCGACTCTCTTGTGCTTCGCTCTTTGGTTTCTCAAGAACTCATGCGGCTTGATTTTGATGTGACCGAAGACGAACTGACCGGCGCCATTGATGAGGTGGCTTCTAACAACGGGATGGACTTGAAGCAGTTGCGTCAAGAAATTGAAAACAGCGGATTAACATGGTCACTTTATCAGACTCAGCTTAAAGAAAGTCTGCGGCAGATGAAGTTCAACCAGACCATTTTACAACCACGGATACAGGTTGAAGAAGATGGTTTATTGGATTTATATCAGCGTAAAGTACGAGCCATGGACTCCATAATGGAATCCGAAATTGGTGCTATTTTTTTAAAAGCTGCTTCTGGTTTTCGTGATGCCAAATCCGTTGCCAAAGAGAACGATATGCGCATCGAAGAAGCACAGGCAATGATAGACAAAGCAAAGGCTAAGCATCAAAAAGCCCTTAGCCAGAAGCTCGCGGCCATTCAAGAACAACTTGACGCAGGGGCAAAGTTTGAAGACATCGCTTCTGCCTTTGATGAGGGTGGTTTCAATAAGAATGAAGGTCGTATGGGAATATTTCCTGAAGGTCAACTCAGGGGAGATTTGGATGCGGCGGCTTTTTCTACGCCAGTTGGTTCATTGTCAGAACCCATTGAGACAGAACAAGGCTTATTTTTGATCTATGTTTACGATCGTCGCCCGCAAGCTGCGCCCTCATTTGAAGACATGCGCAGCGCTTTGCTTGACGAGTATTACGAAGCCCGTTTTGAGAGAGAAACAGAGATTTGGTTTACCCAAGCCAAGCGTCGAGCTCACATTGAAGTCATGCTAGAAGATCCAAAAGGCCCATGACGGCTATTAAGCCGATAATCTTGACCTACGGAATGGGCATTGGTCCTGAAGTTTCATTGAAAGCAGTGAAACAAATGGCCAATGCGCCATTGATTGTACTTGCTGGTCGGAGAGAGTGTTCATGCATCCAAGCGGCAGATTTACCCTCTTGGAATCCAGGCGCCAGCGGCCGACTATTTTGGATGCCATTTGACGACAAGGATGGCGAAGCCGCTGAAGTAGCGGCCATTCGATGGGCAGTTGCAGAATGTTTAGCTGAGCGCGCTGCTGCTTTGGTGACGGGTCCAATCAACAAAGCCAAGTTGGTTTCAAAAGGATTTTCGTTCCATGGCCATACAGAGTTTTTAGGACATCTGTGTGGGGATGTTCAGACGGTTATGGGCTTTGTCGGCGGTACCTTTAAAGTTTGTTTGGCAACCACCCATTTGGCACTTATGGATGTCGCCAATCATTTGAGCACCGACGGACTCATTGAGCGGGCAGAGATCGTATTGCGCGCTTTACATCATGAGTTGGGAATGAGTGCGCCTCGGCTTGGGATTTGTGGACTCAATCCACATGCCGGTGAAAATGGTGTTCTTGGGCGAGAGGAAATCGAAGTTATCGGACCCGCATGCGATGCATTGCGTGCTGCCGGTCACCATGTGATTGGCCCCATCTCCTCAGAAACCGCATTTTTAGAAGCCAGAAGAGGCGCTATAGACATGATCATGGCGATGTACCACGACCAGGGTCTGACGCCCTTGAAAGCCGTTGATTTCGGTGAGTCTGTGAACTGGACTCTCGGCTTACCCATTATTCGTACTTCTGTGGACCACGGTACCGCAGACACTTTGGTTGGGACTGGACAAGCGGATGCATCCTCTATGATTTCGGCGATAGAACTTGCCGTTCAATTGTCTCATAAAAGGCATGTTGTCTGACACCGTTATTAATTGTGTGGGCCTTACAATTCAAAAGCCTGTATTCTTGCTGTGGCCAAATCTGGATTGAAACCATCTGATGGTCCGTTGGGGAGTAGGCACCGTTTGCTACTGGACTTTATTCGTTCCCATCTTTTTTTGTTGGCGGGAAGAGCGTTCGACGGGTGGACGACAGCGGATGGTTGTAACCTCTTGAGAAGTCATCGGTTTTACCAACAGGCCAATGGTTTCGACGGTGCAAAACACCGTCCTCGAAGCTTAACGGAGGGGATTGAGGTCTCTTTTGCCTTAGTGTTACACCAAGCTCTGACCAACACTGTACCGGGGGTTTTTGAGAATTGAGTGCATTGATGTGCAAGCCCAAGCAATATTCATCTCTTTCGTTTGAGTCAAAGGCAGCAAGTGAGACCTCACTGCCTGTTAATCCAAATCCTGACCAAAATGTATTTCTCCAACCCTCTGCTGTTTTCAGAACAGACTCTTCCACCATTTTTTCTGAACGCCATGCCCATCCATGCTGAATGCCAGCCACCACAGACCAATAGGGGTTATTGCTTGGTGATGGCAAAGTCTCAGGTGGCAGTCGATGGGCCACAATTGGAAGTAGCATACCCCATTCAACACTCTGAACTTCACGAGATTGGAAGTTGACATTGATGGTGTAGTACAGAAGCCCGAGAAGTGGACTTAGAGGAAGTAATTTTCCAAACCGTTGAGTCATTTCGCCTAGAAAGAGTGCAATCACAAGACCAGAAATTAAAAACCATGGAACAATATACCGTGCGCCCAAAATGCCTATTGGGCGCGGTACATCAATTGGCAGAAGCAGCCATCCGAGCAGAAAGAGAAGTGAAAATTTCACCAAATGATGCGATTCTTTTCTCCACAGTGTGACACAGCCCACAATCCACAAACAGATC
>JAYYJC010000478.1:0-13852 GCA_036146655.1 Myxococcota bacterium
CAACAAAAACCACCATAGTCAATGTCTAGGTGTGTCCCAAGAGTGATTGGGTTGAGGAACATTGAGATTTTAGGCTCGATGTTCCATAGGTTTTGGAGGTTGTAATGGCCGGAATCGGTTGTAGAGGGGATCAACAGAAAGAGACAACCCAAAGCAACGCCGATTGTCCTTTGGATAACTGATTTTAGGGAGGATTTATCTATAAAGAGGCTTGGAATGGCTGCGATTGTACTTGGTGAAAATGAGATTCCAATTCCTAAAAATAAGCCTTGAGCAAAGGGTTTGGAACGATTGAGAAGGGACAATAGGATGAATAAAACTGATTCTGCGTGATTGGCCCATCCGACGAGTTGTACTTCTCTGACAAGTGGTGGCAGCAGTGCATAAAACCACGCCCAAAAGACCGCAGCAGCGTGGTTATATTTAATCAACAACGCTATTCCTGTGATTCCTACCAACTGCGCCCAAATTAAGGACGGTACCTTGCTTAAAAACCAGTCTTCGTATCCAAGACCCAAAATTGACCAAAGACTACATCCTCCACAGAAGGCTTTATGCCTTAAAGGAAAGACAAGAGAGAGGTCCTTGGCTGTCCATGCCAAGTGGCCAACCCCGACATTTTGTCCGGCTTCCCAGTCCCAAATCCGCTCTGGAAGCCAAACAACCCAAGTCATGTCGAGCATGAGCCTTGCAATGCAAGCCAAGAATAGGAGCCAACCAACGTTACGCCAAAAAGATTGAGTGCGAGCCGTTTCTCTTTTGTCCATATGATTTGCTTCGGTGCGAACCTATGTTCATTGATTACAGCTCGGTGCCGAACTGCTGTCCCAATCAACTTCAGCACCTGTTGTTTCACAGTCTGCTGCTTCTGCCGTTTCAGGGTGATAGACATACAGCCTTAGCCCAAGGTCATCAAAATCAGCACATTGAAATTGTGTGCTGCTGCCCGTTGAGGCATCTCGCCAGTCTGCAACGACACTAAGGGTGAGCCCAAGAGTATCTGCGCTTCCGTCTGCTGCTGCATTAATGGAATAAATGGGGTGCTTTTCAAGAACAGGGTCAATGTAAAGCCAGATGTTTCCATTGGCGGTCCATGCATCTGTCGTGGCTTCAAATGTCCATCTTGCGGTTGAAGGATCACACTCGTAAGTGATTTCTTCTATGTCTGGGTCGCCGTATGGAATGACATCGGTTTGAATCGATTTGGGCTCAAGGCACGCAAAGAGCATAACAATCACAGTTGCTCCTGCTGTTGCTGTTGCTGAAACAATCTTCGTTCGACCTCAATTAATAGGTCATCCAAGCCTTCACCAGTCGCTGCACTGCACATGACCCAGCCGGCTGGGCAGAGAAATGTTGCCTTTGCTTCAGGGCTTAAGGCATCTACTTTGTTTAAAACCATCAGCTTTGGGATGTCGCCTGCCTCGAGTTCGTCAAGCGTTTTGTCGACCTCATTCATATGGAGTTCTCGTTCTGGGTCGGACACATCAATCACATGCATGACCAAATGAGACTCCAATGTTTCCTCGAATGTGGAGCGAAATGCAGACATAAGTTCTTTGGGCAACGCACGGATAAAGCCTACTGTGTCTGTGAGAATGACTTCACGCTCTTTAGGAAAGCGTAAGCGCCTTGATGTTGGATCTAATGTGGCAAATAATTTATCTTCAGCGTCGACCGCTGCATTTGTCATGCGGTTTAGTAGGGTGGACTTACCAGCGTTGGTATATCCCACAATGGCAACTTGTGGGATTCCTGCTTTTTTTCGCTTGCTCCTGCGGAGTGCTCTCCCTTTTGCCAGTTTGTTAAGGTTGCGTTCAAGGCGAGCTTCTCGTTCATCGGCTCGACGCCGATTGATTTCAAGCTTGGTTTCTCCTGGGCCACGGCCACCAATTCCACCTGTGAGACGAGACATGGCCGTTGGCATCAGTTTGAGTCTTGGTTTTCTGTAACGGAGCTGAGCCAGTTCCACTTGAAGTTGACCTTCTCTGCTTTTGGCCCGCTGTGCAAAAATATCCAAAATAAGTTGACTTCGATCGACCACTTTAATTTCAGCCTCAGTGGCAATGTTTCGAAGTTGAGAAGGTGAAAGTTCTCGATCAAAGACCAATACAGAACAATCGAGTTGCATGGCTCGGATGACCAATTGTTGTAATTTGCCTTTTCCGATGACAAATCGGCCATCAATGGCTTTTCTTCGCTGTAAGACTTTGTCCATGACCTGCAGTCCAGCAGTGTGTGACAGCCTTTCTAGCTCGTCAAGCGAAGCTTGCGCCAAACTGCGTCTTCCAGTCGTGACCGAGACCAAAATGGCCCCCTCTTTGTCAGGTATCCGTGCAAGTCGATCACGGTTGGCGTATTGGGCTTCAAGATCCTCAATGAGTGTCAAGAAGTTAGAGGGGAGGGCTCTGACTTGTGCAGCACTGTGAACTGTCCACGGGCTCGAATCTTCTACTGATGCCTCCGGATTGAGCATGGCGTATTCCACACTTCCTGGTCGGCCGTTGATGTCGCTTTGAAAGGCCAAAACCATGTCCAGCCGTAGCAAACTTAAATCGGTAAGATCATCTTGGGTGAGGCCCTCACCACGCAGGTGGGTATGAAGAAGACGAAGCCCCCTAAACCGTCCAGAACCGGCCCTGTGTCGGGTGAGGTCAGGAATAAAAATCCGATGCGCATCCCCCACGATCACATGGGTGACTTGTCCTCGTCGATCGACTAGTATTCCAATTTGTCGATTTAGTTCACGAGCAATTTCAGCCATGCGGTTGGCAAGGTTTAGGGGAATGAAAACTTCAGGGGCTGGCCCGAAAGAAGCCCGATAAAGGCGTTCAACTGAGTTGTGTTGCTGGCGTTTTAAACCGGTAATGTTGCCAAAAACTTCTGGAATTGCCGCCTCCATCTGAGCAATATGCTAAACAGGATTATGTTTCTATCTCATTTTAAGCCGGCATGGATTCAGAAGCCACAAATCGACACTCCAAGTCTCAATATTCACTATTTGGGGACAGCTGGTTTTGTGCTGAGTGGAAGTCAGCGGCGGATAGTCATAGATCCCTTTATCAGTCGGCCAGGCTTGATTGAAACGGGTTTGTTTCCGTTGAAAAGCAAGGCAGACTTGCTAAGTGCGGTCATTCCACAAGCCGATGATGTATTGGTCGGTCACGCTCACCATGATCATGTACTCGATGCCCCGTTGCTGTGTCAGCAGACAGGTGCCCGTCTTATAGGCTCGACAGATGTGGCCAATGTGGCCCGTGGATTTGGACTGCCTGAAACACAGATTTGTGAAACCCATGGCCATGAAGACATTCCGTGTGGAACAGGGCTGGTTCGGGGAATTCCTTCTGTTCATGGGCGAGTCTATTTTAACCGTGTGACCCTTCCTGGTCGGGTGACAACTCCTCCGAGTTGGCCGCCCCGAGTGTGGTCATTGAAGCACGGCCAAGTGTTGAATTGGTATGTCGAGTTGGCTGGTGTGCGTGTCATGCACATTGATTCAGCAGATTTTATTCCAGAAGAATGTGATGGTATAGAGGTTGATGTGCTGTGCTTATGCGCCATAGGTCGTAAGCATCGACCAAACTATGTGTCTGAGGCTGTCTCTATTTTTAAACCCAAATGGGTGATACCCTGTCATTGGGATTGGTTCTTTACCCCATGGGGAGGCAAACAGCTTATGTTGCCTGGTGTAAACTTACCGGGCATGGTGTCAGAAATTAAAGAGGCTGGCGCAGAGCCAGCCGTTCTGCCCATCGACGGACGATGGGCCGTTTAATTTGATGTGATTTTTAATTAGTGTCAGTTGGCTGACCCAGACGGTTTGCAATAGCTGGAATATCCACACCAATGGCTGCTTTTAGTTCTTCGACCAATCCGACCGCTTGACTGGCTCGACTGTTGTTGCCTTCTGGAAGAATGGTGATTCGATCAACCTGAACATCCTCGATGGAGTCCAGCAAAGCGCCCATGACCGACTGTAGCTTTTGCATTAAAAAGATGTCTCGAGCATTTTGGCCGCCATTCTGCCAAGTGGTGATCATCTCATTGAGAACAGCAGTGGTTGCGCGACCATCCTCGAGGATTTTGGCTGCCTTACCGACGGCCTCAGCTTGATCGGCTTTCATTCCGGCTTGTGCAGGTGCGATGACATCGGCTTCTAAACGCTTTCGAACTTCTTCAATTCGAGCCCTTTGGACATCGAGATCAGCTTTGGCTTTTGTGATTAGTGCTTCAACTCGTCCTCGTTCTTCCGCAACCAATGCGTCTTTTCGAGTAATGGCATCTCTGATTTTTCGGTCGGCTTCGGCTCGAACTGTATCCATCTCGTTCTTGATTTCTTCTAGCCTTGAGTTTTGTGTATTTTCAGCATCTCGAATGTTTGCAAGCGAATGAGCTTGTGCTTCTGCTACCCGTGCTCTTTTAATCAGCTCGGCGGATTGGATGCGACCAATTGAGTCCAAGAAACCCCGCTCATCACTGATATTTTGTATTTGGAGGTTATCCAAATTCAGTCCTAAGCGAGCAAGATCTTCACCGGCTTCGTGCATCATCTGCTGGACAAATGAGGTTTTGTCTTCATTGTCTTGTTCTGGGGTAAGTTGCGACAAGACCCCTCTGAGATTTCCTTCTAGGGTTTCTTTGGCAATTTTAATAATTTCTTTTCGTGTTTTCCCTAAAAAGCGTTCGATTGCATTGTTCAAAGTGGGAGATTGAGAGGCGATCTTTACATTTGCAACACCAGTGACACTAAGGGGGATCCCGCCTCGGGCATAGGCGTTGTTTACGGAGACTTCAATAGAAATGTTGGTCAAATCGAGTTGATCAACAGTTTCGAAGAGTGGAATTCGTAGCCCGCGACCACCTCGAATGAGACGGTATCCTCGGGCGACTTTCCTCTTTTGGCCATTGACATCTTCAAGGGCCAGATGACGGCCACCAGAGAAGACCAAAACCTCGTTTGGACCACAAACATAAATAAGGTTTTTTGCGATTAATCCACCAGCAATGATGGCAAAGAAGCTCACAAAAAGGATGACTGCTATAATTTCCATGGTTCCCCCTAATTCTTGTCTGTGTTGATGTTGGTTTTGGCCAAGATGCCTGTAATGTCAACGCCTGTTGAGGCATGGAGTTCTTCCATGACTTGTCGCACCGCTTTGGGAAAGCTGGCGATGTGACGGGGGAGGGCATTCCCATCGCCACCATCAATCAATGTGACTTCACCGACTTCCATGCCTTTGATCCGTGTGATGACGGTCTGAAGAACTTCTTCAAGTTGTTGTATTAGAAAGATGTCCTTGGCGTCATTACCCGCGCGGAGCCATGCATCAGTCAACATTTGCAGTACGAGTGCCATGGCTTTTCCATTTTCTTCAATCGTTGCAGCGTCCCCTTTTGCTCTGAGTTCTTCTGCTTTCTTTTCTGCTTCTGCAGGTAATACATGGTCGGCCTGTAGGCGCAGGATTTCAACATCTCTTCTAACCTCTTGAAGTTGCGCTTCTGCGCTGGCTCTCGCCTGCTGTGATGCGGCGAGTGCTTTGGCTTCCTCGGATTGTATCTTGGCGTCCAATTCTGCTTTCAACTCTCGGAGTTTATTTTCCATTGAAATGATCTCACCTTGGGCTTTCTCAGATGCCACATCTGCCTTTTGTTTTGCTATGGCCTCTTCTTGGCGAGCCTCCGCCATTGCTGTGCTTTCAGCGATTTCTGCATCTCGGATAACCTCAGCAATCCTCTGCCGACCAATGCTTTCGAGGTAGTTGGCTGAGTCTGCCACATTTTGGATTTTGAGAGTGTCAAGTGCGAGACCGAGCATGTCAAAATCCTCGTCCACATCCAATTTGACCGTTTCTGCGAAGGTCAAACGGTCTTCATTGACCTGCTCGGGTGTTAGCCGGGCTAGAACCCCTCTCAGATGACCTTCTAGGGTTTCTTTACCCACTCTTTGGATTTCGCGTGGGTCTCGGCCTAGAAACCGTTCAATGGCGTTGCCCACATGTTGGCTTTCGCTAGATACTTTGATGTTGGCAACTGCATGAACATCGAGGGGAATACCCCCTTTAGAGTAGGCATTTGACACATGTATGTCGATTGGTATGGTCGTCAATTCCATACTTTCGACCTTTTCAAGGATTGGGATTCTCCAAGCTCGTCCACCGCCGAGCACTTCACGGTAGCCAATTTCAGTGCCGTTTGCGAGCTTTCGTTTGCGTCCAGAGAAGACAAGGAGTTCATTGGGACGACCAATGAACAGGAATTGCTTTGCAACGCCAATAAAGATAAGTATACCAACCGCTGCAGCAATGCTAGCGCATACGGCTGAGACTAGAATTTCCATGATTAATCCAACTCCTTGTTTGGGCTTTGGTGTGTGTGTGGTGTTTGGTTAAGTTCTGCATCTCGCTTTTTTTGTGAGAGCGGAATCATAGAAGAAATGACGGCCGTTCCGCCTTTGACGGACACAATGATGATTTTTTCACCACGTTCAATCGGCATTGGGTCATTGGTGATGGCTTCAAGATCTAAGATTTCAGTCCCGAGAGACAACCTGACTTTTCCACGTTGTTCCTTGGAAATGGGAAGAAGGGCTTTGCCCTCTTGATTGACGAGAGATGTGGTTGAAGTATTGCTGCTTACGGTGTCTGTTTTTAATCTGTGAAAGGCATAAGCAATCATCCACCCCAATCCAATTCCAGTGACGGCAGATATGGGTGCTGAAATCAAATCACTGGTTCCCAATGCATTCATAAATGTGCCGGACATTCCAAAACATGCCAGTGCAAAGGTCCAAAAGCGCATTGAGAGGAAGGGAAGCCACCCCTCTCCGTCGAGGTCACCAGTTGCTGCTGAAAGGTCTGCATCAATGGCGCCATCGGCTTCAATATCAGCGTCGAAATCGGCATCCGCATTAAAATCAAAATCTTTGTCCAGACTAATATCTTTATCGAAGTCATCGTTGCCGCCTCCAAGGACAATACTGGCCATAATTAAAATCCCCCCAAGAAGGAAGGCACCGATGTAGAAAGGAAGCATATCTGCGAGACCGATTTGCAAGTATAAAAATGGAATATTAAGTTATAGTTAAGTATTGCTTAATTGCTTTGTCTAAACTGATCATCCCATCCGATCATCTTCCAAGTGTCCGACACTTTATCTGTCCTACCCCTCATCGGAGTATCCGCATGCTCAACAAAAAGTTGCCCCTCTTGCTTCTCGCAAGTCCATTTTTATTTGCTTCCAAATGCAAAGAACGCAGAAATCAAGCCATTACTGAAGATGTCGTCAATGTTGCACGGCCTGAATCCACCCTTCAAGTAACAGGCCTCGTGCCGTCAAGCATTCCTGCTGGAACAACGCCAAGAGCTCGAGTAACAGGTGCAGGCTTTGAAAAGCAAGCAGATGTGTATGTGGGAGGGCAGCAGGTTTTTGGTGTGCAATTTATGTCTCCCAATGAACTTCGCATTAACTTACCAGCACTCACTCCTGGGATGTATGATGTGCGTGTCAAGAACAACGATGGTTCGAGTCACACAGCATACGGCGCTCTTGAAGTCAACATGGCTGAGGAAGCCCAAGCGGCAAGCATACCGAGTCAATGCCGTGAAGACATTGTCATCAATTTTAAAGTCAACGAGTTCGCCCTAGAAGGGCCCGAACAGTATGCATTGCGAGAGTTTAATCAGTGCTTCGGTGTGGATGGCGCAAGCTATGTGGTTGAAGGGCATTGCGATGAGCGCGGTACAACTGAATACAACATGGCGCTCGGTGAGCGCCGCGCCAATTCTGTGAAAGCATTTTTACAAACCAAAGGGGTCGCTCCCAGTCGAATAAATACTCGCAGCTATGGCGAAGAACAGCCAGCCGTAACTGGGTCTAATGAAAATGCTTGGGCCCAAAATCGACGAGCGGTCATCCGCATCAACTATCCCTAATGATGGGATGGACTAAGTCTCACTGGCTCTTGACCCTATAAGCGTGTTAAAGACCCCAGACTCAACTGACTGTCGGAGTATCAATGCTGATTATAATGACTTTGGCCTGTGTCCTTAATCGAACACATCAATCGGTTTATTCGGCCATGCAACAAGATGTGCAAAACCTGGTCACCGACATTGATCAGATTGAACGCGAATTAGACTCCATGGCATCACGGCTTCAAAATCTTGAAGAACTAACGCCGTCAAAAGGTCAATCGGAAATTTTATCCATGGATTCAACGGAACAGTTGAGGATGGAGATGGCAAATCTCCGAAACGACTTGGATATTCTCAGTCATGATTTCAGGAAGACAGCCAGTCTAGTAGAGGGAACTGCCACAGATTCGACTTATCGGTTGACTTGGCTTGAGAGCCGTGCCCAGCAGCTGGAAAACGAGTTGGGTCTTCAGCCACCAACACCGCCCACCTCTGAGCAGGCATCGTCTACAGAACAAAATGTAACTGATGGTTCACCAGAGCAGACGGTCTCTGAAGAAACAACCAATGAGTCTCAAAAGCCCGCCAAAAACGATGGTCCGGACAAAGAGAAGATGAGCCCAGATGAGTTGATGACCAAGGCTGAGGCCCTATTGAAGGCAGGAAAGTCCCGTGCTGCAGAGGTATTTTTACAGAATTTTATTGACAATCATAAGGATCACAAACGCTATGCAGAGGCCCTCTACCGTTATGCAGAAGCAGCGTTTCACTCAGGTGATTACAAGAAGGCAGCCCGTCGTTTTCAAACTGTCATTGAATACAATAAAAAGGGGCCTTGGGCCTCATGGGCCATGCTCTTTCAGGGAGATTGTTTCAAGGAGAGCGGCTCTGCACGGCATGCCAAAGTCTTCTATGAATCAGTGATTAAGGACTATCCAAACTCTAAGGCAGCCAAAGAAGCGAAAGTTCGCTTGAAAGAGTAGCCTTTAAACGCCCATCCATTTGGTGTATCGATTGTCCGGCGCATGATCGATGAACAACGGGTGGTCATCGATTCCGCATCGCTGTCGGCAATGAAGTAGCCACAGAGCATATTCCTCTGGATGCGCTGTCATGACACGGGCAATGGCATCCAAGTACACTTTTGCAGTGGTCTTCCAGTCCTCATGAGGGCGAATGGGGTTCAAAAATGTAATCCTGCTTTGACCTTTTTCATCTATCCAACAAAATGTAGGTAAAATGGTGGCCTCGCATCGATTTGCCAGTCGATAAGGACCACTGCTCAGTAAAGCTGTGCGATTGAGAAATGACATGGGAAGCCACTTTTTCCCAATTCGGCCGTCAAAAGCAATGCCGACAATCTGATTGTCTGCAAGCGCCCGAATGAGAGGACGAACACTATGTTCAAGTGTCACGAACTGCACCGGAAGCGAATTCTCAGCCTGCTCCCTAGCGGCTCTGGTTTGCGTTTTGAACCAATTGTTGGCCAGTATTTCAGGGTGGGCATTGGCCATCTCTTCAGGTGGTAACCCTCTGGCAGCATATTGGACATAAGGATAGCCGTTGTGGGCAAGCCACGCCATCATCAACATGACCGGTCCGGCATGCGGGTAAAGCAGCAAAACCCCATTTTGGTGCGACAGTGCTGCTTCAAGATGTGCCGCTCCGTCCACATGAACTTGGCGTTTAATGGTCTCCTGATTGAACTTGGCAAGCATCAATTCTTCTAGGTGAATCTGCCAAGCTCTTTGATAAGCCTTGGGAATAAGAGGCTCGACCGCCATGTTTGGAAAACAACGCTCGAGTTCTTCTTTCATCAACCGATGCTGTCGATGTGACAACAACCATTGCGCCCGCCAAGCTTTCCTGAAGAGGTGTGTTTGCCGAGGTCGATGCGGAGAGAGCGAGTGACGGAAAGGCCCCCAAAACAACCAACGGCCAATGTCTCCGATTGTTGGTTGACTCATTGTTAAATCCCACTCAAGGCACGCTGGACTTCAATTCGAACCATGTGTTTTCGCCATGTCGGGTTTGGAGAGTGGGTTTTGAGTGGCTGAGTGGCTTGATACGCAATGTCTGGGAGTGTGTTCACTTGGCCTTTGACATGAATGGGCTGCGGTCCCACGGCCGAAATGACAGCCTCGGCCATTTGACCCTGTTTTTTGACAGCGACCAGCAGTTGCGCATAATCAATGCTTGCTCTCAAACGCACTTTACGGTGTGCCAGTTTAAAGTCAGGCAGCGGTACAATAAGGGATGTCAATATCATATTTTTGATGCCATCAAGCCAAGTGCGTCCATCTTGACCATACAGAGTACGAAGTGGAATGGTCTGTGGTCCATTCAAGGATTGAAAGGCTATTTTTGCATCCAGCAACCAAAGTAGTGGTACAGAATCTGCAGAGTGTGCGGCATAGCAGCCTTTGCCTTTTGGGGCGACATGACAGACCGTTCCATCTGCTTTCAGGCAACCGTTAATGCTTTGTCGCCAGCCTTCGGGCTGATTGTAATACAGACAACGGGTATCCAGCATAATGTTGCCTCCAATGGTGCCCATGTGTTGGATGGTATGGGTTCCAATGAGTGAGAGGGCTTGTGCAAGGACTGGGAGCTTTTTTTGAACGAGCGTGGACTTTTGGACATCAATGAGCCGCGCCATCGCACCTATGTGCAGGGAATTATCGATGAGTTCAATGTCCTTCATCTTTGGAATGGTCTGTAAGGATATGAGATGTTGTGGCGTAAACAGCCGATGTTTCATTGATGGGCCAAGATCAGTACCACCAGCAATGAACATGGCGCTCAATTCATTCTTGATTGACAACGCATCTGAGAGACTTGCAGGAAAGTGAAAGGTGCATTTCGGAAATGGCAGCATATTATTCTGTCTCCGTTTTTCTGCGGTGTATGCGAAGTGCACGGAATACATGATCTGGTGTGTAGGGCGGGGCAGTTAGCCTAAGTCCGGTGGCGTGTGTGATGGCATTTGCAATGGCAGGAACAGTCGATAACTGAGGACCTTCTCCCACTTCTTTTGCGCCGAGCGGACCATTGGGATCATGTGATTCAATCCGAATGGCATGGATACGAGGTGTATCACCCACAGTGGGGATCTTGTATTCAAGAATCGAGGGAGTCATCATGATTGGACCTTGATAAGCCTGTTCTTCAAACAATGCCTCCCCCACGCCCATGTAGACGCAACCTTCTATTTGTCCATCTGCTATATCGGGATGGAGGGTTCGCCCTAGGTCATGGGCACACCAAATGTCATGTATGGTAATAAATCCAGTGTCGGGGTCAACAGTGAGTTCGGCCACTTGGGCGGTAAAAGAATAGGCAGGAGAAGGCCCAATGGGCATTCTTCTTGCTCTAGCGCTGTCTGTGTCGGGTGTGAATGAGCCTGTTGAGCCGAGTGCACCAACCTGACTCTCAGTGGCCCAAATGACTTCGGTCCATGTGGCTTCATGGTTCTCTGTCCTGTAAATCCCATTGGTGGCTGTGATGTCTGACTCTGAACACCCCCATTTTTCTGCCATGACAGTGTTGATTTGATGGCGTATTTTGTCTGCTGCATCTAGCATGGCGTTGCCAGCCATAAAGGTCACTCTGCTGGAATACGATCCGAGATCTACAGGACACAGATCGCTGTCAGCTTCTATGACAGTACACAGTTGTGGCGGGATTCCCAGCCGTTCTGCGCAAACCGTGACCAGCATCTGGTTGGAGCCTTGTCCGATGTCTGAAGTACCCGTAAATATGGTTATGCGTCCAGACCGATCAACCTTGATTTGGACGCTTGAATGGGGGAGGTCATTGGGGTAAACCGGATGCAGTGCACCGCACATGTATGTTGAGACAGCAAGTCCGATTCCTCGGTTAGGCGGCAGATTATTGCGTTTTTGCTTGTACTCTGAAGCGTCCATTACAGCCTGAATGCATTCTCTAAGACCCATCGAATAGACTTTTAGACCGTTGGCCGTTTGCGAGTAAGGGGCCATCAGATTCTTGAGTCGCAAGTCAACGGGGTCCATGTTCAGCCGTTCAGCCAAGGCATCAATATGCATTTCAATCGCAAACCGTGGTTGCAACGCACCATGACCGCGCTTTGGGCCGCATGGGGGTTTGTTGGTGTACAATCGGTGGGCTTCTGTTTTGAGATTTGGTATGGCATAGGGCATGCCAAGAAAAACGGCAAGATAGTATGAGGTCACTACGCCGTAGCTGGCATAGGCTCCTCCGTCTGCAATTGCCTCTAGCTCAGCGGCTGTTATCGTTCCATCTGACATGGCCGCCATCTTTAGGCGCATCTTTACAGGATGACGGCCCCGGTGCGCATAAAAGACGCCCTCACGTGTGAATTGGGCTTTGACCGGTCGATTGAGTTTTTTGGCGAGGTAGGCCGCACAAATATCTGTAGAAAATGCATCACACTTGCCGCCATACCCGGCACCAACATCAGGCTTTATTAGTCGTATATCATGTGTTTCTATACCAAGAACTTGGGCCAATGTCCGATGCAAATAATGTGGGTTTTGAGTTGAAGACCAAACGGTAAGACGGCCATTGGACTCTGGTTTAGCCAAGCAGGCATGTGGTTCAAGTGGCACATGTGTAGAACCCGGGTAACTGTAATTGGCTTCAAATACGACATCGGCGTTCTGAAATGCAGCATCGGGATCTCCGAACTTTTGCTTCACACGCCGAAGGGTATTGCTCGGGCGTTTGGCTTCATGATGGATAAAGGGCAGATCTGGATTTTGCGCATCAGAAATACTCAGAATGGCTGGCAATAACTCATACTCTATGTGGATGAGTTGAGTGGCTTGACGAGCAATGTCTTCTGTTTTGGCTGCCACACAGGCCACTGGTTCTCCCACATACCGAACCTTTTCGAGGGCAAGCGCCGTTTCATCTTCAATCAACGGGATGGCACAATAACGGGTTGGCAGATCTGAGCCCGTCAAAACGGCAAAGACACCTGGCATCTGTAGGGCAGGCTTAGTGTCAATGCGCCGAATCCATGCATGGGCATGAGGAGACCTCAAAAACCAAGTGTAGACACAGTTGGGTGGCGAAAGGTCATCTGTAAACTTCGCCTGACCTGTGATTTTAGCGGCGCCATCTGTTTTCGGGCCACCCTTTCCAACCACCCCTCCTTTAAATTGATTGTTATGGTTCATTTATTTGATTGCCGAGCGCTTCAATGGCCGCCATTTTGATCTTGGTATAGCCTGTGCATCTGCAAATGTTTGAACCAAGCGCTTTGTCGAGGGATTGGGGAGTGATGGCTTCGCCGCTTTTCCTTAAAGCGAGAAGTGTCAGAACGATTCCGGGTGTGCAGTATCCACATTGAGCCGCAACATGGCGATCGAATGCCGTCTGAATAGGGTCTTGGTGAAGCCCTTCGATGGTTTCAATCTGTCTATCTTGTGCATGTAAAGCAAATTGGATGCATGAGAGTACAGGTTCTCCGTCTTGAAGGACTGTACATGCCCCGCAATCACCAAGCTCACACCCATGCTTTGTGCCTGTGAGACCCAGCTCATTTCGGAGTACATCGAGTAAACTTCGATGGGATTCTATCCAGATCTCAACTGGTTCTTGGTTGACACTTAGACGAAGCGGTTGTTTCATGGTGTGATCACGGTTTTAGGACCTTAAATTATTTTATGGTGTTATGCTTTGAAACGCAAGAGTACAACTCCCAATAGCAGATGGGGCTTTTGCATTTTACCAAATTCGCATGTGCATTATAAACGCTGATTTGGTATGTTAAATTCGTCTATTTTTGGGGATGATGTAAGCATGAGAAACATATTGGGATTGCTTTTTTTGATGGCATGCTCGACTGATGTCGATAACGATGGATTTGTGGCTGAAAATGATTGCGACGACGACAATCCAAGTATAAACCCTGACGCCACTGAATTGTG
>JAYYJC010000479.1:0-6124 GCA_036146655.1 Myxococcota bacterium
GCAGGGGTCACCAGTTTTTCAATCCGCTGTTTTGGGCTGCGGCTCAGTGGATAATCGCTTTTATCCACGTTCCCGATGCCTCTCAGAATATCATACCACGACAGGGTGGCACCTAATCGGCTGTAGGCTTGTTGCATGTCTCTTGCATCTGCTTGATGTCGGAGTTCAGAGAGTAAATTTTTCTGCTCATCTGAGTCCAGTGGTGCTCCCTCTGGAAGAATATCAACCATCGGCGTCAAGACATAGGTGGTTGCAGGAATGGCTGGTTTTACAAAGTTTAGTACAGCAAATCCAACATTTAGAAATACGAGCAATAGTAAAAATGGTTTCATTGTGTGTGTGGCGGTTTTGGCCGTTGCCTTGGTTTGGTCTCAGGCCGAAAGGCTTGGCCTTTCAATAACCCTTCTCCGATGAGTCGGTCGATTGATTTTTCTGTTGGGTGTACAAATTGAAGTGCGCGAAGCAATGCTGATTTGTGTTCTGCATTGAGCTCAATCGTACATTTCTTTCCCGAGAGGCATGGATTGATGTTGCTTAAATCTTGCGCCACAGTGAGTTCCACTCCAAGATGGTCTGCGAAGGTTTGGTCCAGTTGCTCTTTCTGTGTGCCAGCCAGTTCAAGTGCCTCTTTGAGAAGTGACAAAAGTCTGGTTGCTCTTGGGATTGACCCATCTTCGACAATCGACCATAGATGGGTCCCGATTAAAACGGAATAAAAGGGACGAGATTCGAGAACATGCCAGTCTGTATGTGTGTAAAACCACCGAGATACCCATGGATCCCACGAGACAATGGCATCCACAACGCCAGTTTCCAAAGCCTCCTCCAATGATTCAGTAGGGACATCCACCAAAGTGACTTGGCTAAGATCTTTACTCCAAGTTTCCCAGTCCATTTCAGGGGTTGAGCCCTTATTTAAACCGACCCTCATGCCTGAGAGCTGAGATAGCGTCGTGATGCTTTTGTGTGTGACAACTGCAATTTTTCCCATTGGACCCATACTGCTGAGTATTCGGCTGTCTGGTCTTGAATCCAGCATACGAATGGCCGGAACAGCACAGGAAAACCATGCGTCAAGTTTGTGATGGGCGAGGGCTTTGCCTTGGGATTTACCTGATTCAAATGGCAGGAGTTCTAGTTCAATGCCGTGCTTCTTGGCGAGTTCTGGATGTGCATTGAGAATCATCCCAATGTGTGCGTGTACGGGTGAGTTGGTGGAATACCCCAGTCGAAGTGTTTGTGGTGTCTTGGCAGGAAATGGGCCCCCGATTGTTGGCGCAACAAGTGTTTTGTTTGGGAGTTGGTTCAGGTCGATCAGAAACTTGGCAATTTGCTCAGCCATTCTCCGGTGTCCATTGGGGTTGGGATGGAAAAGATGTGCAGGAATGTGAAGATTGGATTCTCGAGTACGAAGCCAATAACGGTCAACATCGATCACAGAAAATCCGTGAGCCGCTTGTGCATATTCAATGTGTTTGCGGTAATTAAAGTCAACATACCGTTCCACCAACTCAGGTTCCCGACGGTTGATGGGCATGTTTATCCAAATGAACTTTGAACCGTGGGCGTCGGCCCAATGCTTGAATTCTTTCAAGTTTGCGTCAAAGTCCGTCAGTGAGACTCTTGGGACAAGCGTAAGCTTTTCGCCCTGACTCAGTGCGCCATACCCGCTCTTTTCACCCGCCAAACGCATCTGATAGGCAGTCTGTGCGCGGCTTGAAAAGCGACGAAACAATGAGAGGATCGCTTCACGGCCGAGTAGATAAAGCTCTGAACGGAACAATAGGGTGTTCAAAGAGCGCCTCCATTGTTGTGTTGGAGTGCGTGCCTTGTCTGGCATGAAGTCTGGACCGGAGTCATTGTTGAACCCTACCAAGACTAAGTCGGGGTTGTATTTCGAATACCTATGCTTAAGTGCTTCTATGCCCTGATGAGTTGTCCATCCTGGGCATGAGCCGTTGTATACCTCAACTTCTGCAAGCCCCTGTTCCTTTAAAATAAGTTCAAGTTGAGTGGACCACATTTCTCCATCAGATACTCCGTGTCCGAAGTTAGACGAATCTCCAAGAACCAAAATCCGAAAACGGTTGCTTTTGGTTGTCCATTCTCTTGCGGCACGCATGCTGTCGGCATTGGTATTTAATGTGCCTCCACCCGTTTGGTTGGGAAAGTCGTTCAGATTTGGACGGACTATCCAACTTAAGGCTGCATGAGGACGGAAGTAGCTTTGTTGAACCTGACCAAGGTAGACCTGCATTCCGATTTCGGTTGTGGACAAAGACATTACGAAGCAAATGACTGGAAGCCAAATGCGTTTGGTTTGGTGGCGCACCAAGAATAAAAAAACGAGATAGAGATTGATGATACTGCACAAACCAATGGAAAACAACCACTGCGCATTTTCTGGTGCATACGGGGCAATCGGATCGATGAGTGGACCTTTTCGCCACGAATCGACAACCGATGATCGAACGAAAGTCGCAATGCACAAGACCAAAGCATTGAATAGCCCAATTAACCCAATGGCACTCAGGATTTTCTTCATGTTGCCGTATTTGGCAGCGGGAAGATTCGCTTCAACTTTACGGCAAGTGACCGCCGACCTTGTGTGGACATCATGATTCTTTTCAGACTGGACCAACGGTTTGGATGACTGTAAAATCGAAGGTAGGCATAACGCTGAATGAGCCTGAGTTGCCACCGTGAAAGGTGGTGATCAAAAGGCTGTCGAGCATAATAGTCATAATCAATGTAGTTGTCTGACAATTGGTACCCGTCTTCCAGCATTTTTTGATACAAATCGGTGCCAGGTATCGGTACAAATAAAGAAAAACTGGCTTCTGAGGCTGGTAGCATTGTGGCCAATTCAACCGTCTGTACCATGTCGCTGCGATTTTCTCCTGGGGCACCCAGCATCAAAAATAGCAGTGTCTGAACACCCACCTTGTGGGCATTGTGTACTGTTTCAACGACAGCGGTATCGCTCACCCCTTTTTGGTACAGTGTTTCCCGAATGTGGTCGGTGGCTGACTCGAGGCCAATGCCGAGCTTTCGAAGTCCCACCTCATGCATCCGCTTCATCAAAGAAATGGGAATGAGATTGGCTCTGGTCGTACACCCCCACAACAATTGCAGCTTCGCATCTTGAAGCGCATCACAAAACGCAAGGACCCATTTCCGGTTTGTCGTGAATGTGTCATCAGTGAACCAAAAAGCCTCTATCTGGTAATTTTTTTTGAGTGCTTTGAGTTCTGATATGACACTTTGTGGGGACCGTTGCCTGAGTTTCTTACCAAACATGGCATCCAAAACAGGTTGGCAGAATGTGCAGCTGAAGGGACATCCCCTGGCTGCAGTGATGTTGACTCCTCTGAGCCCAGGTTGAACTGAATCCAGTTGGCCCCAGACATCAATGTAACGATTCATGTCGATGAGGTCCCACGCAGGAAAAGGCAATCGATCAAGAGACTCAACTGGATTGCGGCCATTTGCATAGGCCACTTGACCGTCATCGAGTTTGACATGTGCACCCTTTATCGCATGTCTGTGTCCGCATTCAAACATGTGCAGTAAATCGATGGTTGGGCGTTCTCCTTCCCCAAGTACGACGGCATCAATAAAGCTGTGCGACAACAACTCATCAGGTGCTGTGGTCGGATGTGGACCGCCTACAAATACAGTACATCCCATGGCTTTCGCTATTTTACAGGCTTTAAGTCCCTCCCCAAGCATAAGGGTAGACATCCCGACTCCGACATAATCTGGTTTGGTCTTTTCTAAAAATTCTGTAATGGTATCAAGCGTTGGGTGGAAAGTGGTGTCACAAATTGAGACATCCCAACCGAGTTCTGAGCGAACGACAGCTGCTAAAAGGGCGACACCAATTGGATAATCTCCTGATGGGTATCTGAATCGAGGAAAGATGAGTGTCAATGAGGGCATAAAATTGAAGTGCTGCAAGTAGAACCTTTTAACATCTCATTTTTGGAAATTTTGTAATCAGATTAGAAACGGTAAACAATCAAGTCTGATTGAAGACAACACCGCTTGCTATTGCATGCCCAATCCATAAAAAAACAAGTGCATTGCTTCCGCAACCACCATGATTGCCTGCGTTGTTTTGAAGGAACCAGACTGTTCAATTTTTTGCGGTCTTAAATTATGGCTAATGAACCACTCATCGCACATCATTCTAGTCTTTCACAATGTATACTAATGAACATATCAGATGCAATGAATGCATTATGTCAGCCGTTACTCAAGAGTGGTGGGTATTGAGCCACTACATGATTCCACTTGTTTGACACCTTCTATTAGGAGGACTGTGACGGTTCACTCTTTTGAAAAGGGTCGCCGCCAAGTGTTCTTGCTGTAGGGGATCGTTTCACAGACTTCGGCTCAGGACCTGTTCCGAACCATCCATCGATATAGGGAATGGTAAAAGAAAACCAATGACCCTCGTGCTTGTAGTGGTGCCACCGATGCAGTTGCCAAATTTTTCGATAATAGTTGGATTTGGGTTTGTAATTGGTATGTGTCAGGTAGTGTGTCCATTCATACAATAAAGTGGAAAGGGATGCACTACCCATAAAAACACATGTTTTGGGTAGATCTTGGGTCAAAATGAGGCCAATGGTCGTAAAGAACACCAGTGAGCCCAATATGTGTCGAATTGGCAGAAAGACCCAAAGCATGTCATCTGGTTTTTCGTGGTGTAAACGGTGGGTTCTGGCAAAATCTGGTTCAAAGGTACGGCCAAAGATTTTGATGGAGCCCATATGAAGTAACCATCGATGCATCCACCACTCTTGAAAAGGCCAATAGGCGATCACCCCAAGTCCAATAAAGAACTCAATCGACTCTACGGGTAGGCCCGTTGCAAGTCGCAAACACCAAAATCCACTGCTGATGATTAACAGGACCCATGGTGAAGGGTGGGAGTAAAAATAACGAAGCGCACCACTGAGGGTCATAATATTCTCGCAAGGCCGTTCTTTAATCATGCCATAAAATCTTTCATTTATAAAGCGGTTTTGCCGTTTATTCCGCAGTCCAGCCTTTTCTCCACTCCAAAATATCAGGATACAATGTGTCTGCGATCAACACATGTCCCTCTTTTGTTGGGTGAATGCCATCACCTTGATTTAGTGACGGGTTACCTGCAACTTTCTCTAGAAGAAATGGCATCAAATGTACATTCAGATCTTGCGAAATGGCAGGGAAAATATCCTGAAATCCCTCTGTGTATGCTTTTCCGTAGTTTGGGGGAAGTTTAATGTCCATCAGCATCACATCGATTGACTTTTCTTGAATCTTCGCAATGATCTGACGGAGATTCTGTTCGATATCTTCAAGAGGTACCCCCCTCATACCATCATTGACCCCAAGCTCAATAACGACCAGTTCTGCGGGTTGTGAAAGCAGCCAATCCAATCTTCGAAGTCCACCAGCAGTTGTATCTCCACTCACGCCTGCATTGATTATTTCAGTGGGCAATTTGTCTTTTGAAAGCTTCTGTTCAATGAGGGTTGGGAATGCCAGATCAACTGCAATACCCATTCCAGCCGACAAAGAGTCGCAAAGAATAACAACTCTGGGGCTGGACGATTTGATGTTCTTGGGGTCTGGTTTGACTTCGACAGATACTTTATTGGATTCAGGTGCTTGTTGGCATGCAAGAAGAAAGACAAATGGAATCATGAGCTGCTCTGAAATTAGGTTATACCGTTGCTATGTCCATACTTAGCGTTAAAAACTTGGTCCGTCACCATCGTTCAGGCACGCAAACCATTCGGGCAGTTGATGGCGTCTCTTTTGAAATAGAAGCAGGCAGTTTCACTTCTATTGTTGGACCATCTGGTTCTGGTAAGTCAACACTGTTGTCTTTGTTGGCTGGTTTGCAAGAACCGACCTCAGGTACTGTGGTGATCCATGGGCGGTCTATTTTTGACTTATCAGAGGACACAAGAGCACATTTCCGTCGAAAAAGTCTTGGCTTTGTCTTTCAAAATTTTCAATTGTTCGAGCACTTTACGGCGCTTGAAAATGTACTCTTTCCCCTTGAGATTCTAAAGCGGCCATACAATGAAAGCCTGAAACATGCAGAAAGTCTACTTGCTTCGCT
>JAYYJC010000480.1:0-11636 GCA_036146655.1 Myxococcota bacterium
CAAATGGAAAACCCAAGACATTGTTCACTTGGTTTGGATAGTCCGAACGTCCAGTCGCTACAATGGCATCGGGTACGGCCGCTTTGGCAGCATCATAGGTAATCTCAGGTACTGGATTGGCCATTGCAAATATGATGGGCTGGTCGTTCATACCCTTAAGCATTTCACCAGTCAATAAGTTTCCAACACTCAGACCAATAAAGACATCTGCATTTTGCAGAGCCTCAGTAAGAGTTTTGTCAGCATGGACTGAGTTTTGTGCAAACTGTGCTTTTTGCAGAAACATATCCTCTGTTCGAGTTTCATGAACCAAACCATGAATGTCATACATCCAAATGCCTGACTTAGGAACGCCCAACGCTAGCAACATTCGTGCACTTGATATGGCTGCTGCACCAGCACCACAAAATACCACTTTCAAGTCTGAAAAACGGCGATTTGTAAGTTCACATGCGTTCAGCAAAGCGGCACCTGCAATTATTGCCGTGCCGTGTTGGTCGTCGTGAAATACTGGAATGTCAAGCATCTCTTCAAGCCGTTGCTCGATTTCAAAGCAATCTGGGGCTTTAATGTCTTCTAGGTTGATTCCTCCAAAAGTCGGAGCCAAAGCCTTGACTGCTGCAATAACTTCGTCTGGGGTCTTTGCATCCAATTCGATGTCAAAGACATCAATATCGGCAAACCTTTTGAAGAGATTGGCTTTCCCCTCCATGACTGGTTTACTCGCAAGCGGACCGATGTTGCCCAATCCAAGGACTGCGGTTCCATTTGAAACCACAGCCACGAGATTCCCTTTGGCAGTGTACTTAAATGCATCTTCTGGCTTTTTTGCTATTCGCATACAGGGTTCGGCAACGCCTGGTGAATAAGCCAATGTCAAGTCTCGCTGGGACAAGAGCGCCTTGGTGGGTACCACTTCAACCTTACCCGGCCGACCTTCTTCATGATAACGAAGTGATTCATCGTATATACTCATCGTACACCTCTCTTTGAACACTTACCCGATTCAGGATTAGAAATCCAAATTAAAGCGAGGGTGAGAGAGGGCCATAAGCCGGGTTCTGTATCGATGGCCTGTCGCCAAGCCAGCGAGGACACTCATTCATCTATGCGACCTACCCGAGTGCAGCGTGACGGATCCGCACAGCACTGCATTTTGGTCTTGCTCCGATCGGGGTTTGCCTGGCCAGTACTGTCACCAATACTGCCGGTGTGCTCTTACCACACCCTTTCAGCCTTACCAAACTGCGAACAGTCTTCAGCAACTCTGATACAGCGGTTGCTGAACCCGTAGGTGGCGGTTTACTTTCTGTTGCACTTTCCTCCGAGTCACCTCGACTGAGATTTCCTCAGCGATCAATCCGTATGGAGCCCGGACTTTCCTCCAGCTGTCACCAGCCAGCGAGTGTCTGTCCCTCTCTCACCAAGGATTTTATAACCTTCTAAGAATCGCTCTGCAATGCCTCTTGGCTCAGGATAAAAACCCCACATTTAGAACATCGATAAATACTTATGGCCTGAAGGATTAAACTGACTTGCTTTAAAGCAATGCCCACATGACAATTACCACAAGAGTTTCCAACCAAAGGATAGATGAGTTTGGCATGCTTTTGTCGAACGGCCCAAAATCGACGCTGTTCCATTTCAGGAAGGCGTTTGACATGAGCCTTCATTTCAGCATCGGCAACTTCTTCTTGTGCCTGTAAATCATGTTCTCGCACATCACGCTCTGCCTTAACCTCAAGCAATACATGATTGAGATGCGCAATATGTTCATCAATTCTTTCGATTTGGGAAGGAAAAGAGTCAATGGATTCAAGAACATCTAAAATGGCATCCTCTGATTTGGAAATGCTATCTTGTAACTGCCGTTGTTGTGTGAGACCTTGTTCATAATTACCCAGTTTTCCACTATTTAATGCGACAGTCAATTGAGCAAGTTGACGGTCAAGAGCAGCACATTGGTCTTCTAAAGATGCCAGATTTTTTTGAGCGCCAAGGTAATCTGATTTGACAGTCTGGAGCTGGGACAACGCATCTATACGCTTTTCATCCAAGTCCTTAATTTTACTCTCAAATGATGTTCTTTCGAGTTCAACTGAATGAAGTCTTTGATGAGCCTCGGAAGCATCCAGCAGTATTTGAACAGGTGTATCCATAAGCAAAGAATAGATGTGGGCCCACTAGGACTTGAACCTAGGACCATCCGATTATGAGTCGGGTGCTCTAACCAACTGAGCTATAGGCCCACAATAACTCTGTATTATTCTGTTTTGATGAAATGATCAAGTCATCAAGGTGTTGTATTGACTTGAAAGCTGACAACCTAGTCTAAATACGGCTTTAATCGACGAGACCGAGATGGATGACGCAATTTCCGAAGTGCTTTGGCTTCTATTTGTCGTATTCGTTCGCGGGTCACTTCAAACTCATGACCCACCTCTTCAAGCGTACGACCGGTGTCATCATCAATGCCGAAACGGCGTCGGAGAACCTGCTCTTCGCGGGCTTGAAGTGTGGCAAGAAGACGGTTGATGTCATCCCGCAGGTAGCATGTTTCAATATTTTCATGAGGTGTTAAGCAGTTTTGATCCTCAATAAATTCACCGAGTGAAGAGTCTTCTTCGTCACCAATAGGCGCTTCAAGGCTGAGTGGTTCACGCGCCGTCTTTTGAATTGCAGCAACCTTTTCAATTGACATTTCAAGCTTTTCCGCAAGTTCTTCTACGGTTGGCTCTCTACCAAGATCTTGAGTGAGACTGCGTTGTGTTCTGACAAGTTTATTGATGGTTTCAATCATATGTACAGGTACACGAATGGTGCGAGCATTGTCAGCAATGGCACGGGTAATGGCTTGACGGATCCACCAAGTGGCATAAGTCGAGAATTTGTAGCCTCGCTGGTATTCAAACTTGTCTACTGCTTTCATCAGACCAATGTTCCCTTCTTGAATGAGGTCAAGAAAATCAAGCCCACGGTTGGTGTATTTTTTGGCAATGCTCACTACAAGCCTCAAATTGGCTTTGACCATGTCATCTTTGGCCATGTCTCTCATCTGAGCACCAGTTGTGACCATCGCATTCAGATGAGTAATCTCTTCATGCTCAATTTGTATTCGTTCTTCAACTTTACTGATTTTGCGAAGTTCTCGACGAACAATACTGTCATACCTTGACCAGTCCTCTTCACTTTTGCCAGAGGCTTCAAGGATCTCATGACCACCTTTTTCAGGAGTACGACGAACTTTTCGAATTGTTCGGCGTAGATTTGCACGGTCGACACCAATTTCGTTGGCCACTTTCTGAATTTCACTATTTGAACGCTCAATGCGCTGTGCTGCAATACTGAGTTCATTCATCGCATCATTGATAAGAACACGGCTAATCTCAATACTCGACATTAATTCAATCAGCTTTTTGGCATTTCCTGACAGTTCATCTTTTAAGGTGGACAACTTCTTGTTGGACTTTTCCTTGATGATGTTGGACTTTAGGGCGTCATTTTCACTAAGGATTTGTGTACACAATTGGTGTATATCTTTGTAAGATTGACCATTTTCGTTGCTCTTTGGGTCAACATCTTTACCTGCACGAAGGTATCTCAACTGACGCTGCTCGTCTTCTTCAATAAGGCGTTCAAGGATGCGAAGTATAAGTTTGGAACTCAACAACGCATTCATGACCAATTGGTTGCCTTCGTCTATTTGCTTGGCAATCTCAAATTCTTCAGTGCGTTGTAGAAGCGAATACTCTCCCATTTCAAGAAGGTACGATTTGACATTATCTGAGTCACCATTCTCAATAACAACGGTTCCACCTGATTTTTTTGTCTTTCTTAACTTTTTCTTTGAGGCGTCGACCTTAAGTTTCTTGGTAGGCTCATCAGTGGGTTGAGCTTTATTTGCTTCAAGATGACGAATCTTAATGTTGCGTTCTTCAATCTCAGCCATAATTTCTGGGTATTGTGATTCAATACCTTCAATATTTTGAACTTTGCTGAGCAGTTCATCGTAAGTGATGTATCCTCGGGACTTGTATTGCTCTACGATTTCATTGGTTATTGTACTGACGACATTACTCATTCGCTATATCCTGTGAAGATTTTGCAGCTCGGTTTGAAGTTCATTTAGCCGATTTTGAACGATTTGGAGTTCTTGAATTTGTTTTATCAAGTCATCTTGATTTCGTTTGCTTTCATATTGCGTAATTTGAAATTGGATTCGGTGCGCAATTTTTTTTTGCGCTTCGATCTTGAGCCGCAGTGCAATTTCGGGCCCAGCATTCCGTGCTACATCTGCAGATTCGAAAATATTGGGCTGCACAACATGCGACATAATGCGTTTGGAAACGGTTTGATTTGAACACTTTTCCAGTGCCACAGTAAGAGGCTCACCTGACATAAGTCTCCCTACAACCTGAAGAATTTCAGGATCATTACTTACATCACCTGGTTCAAGATTTGCAAAATCAGCCTGAACATCACCATGATAATTTACCAACAACCAGATCATATCCAAAATGAGTGGTGGCACTGCGTCAGATGACTGTACTTGAGCTTTGATTTCCGCATTTTTTATTTTACCGACTCTCTGGGAGATAATTCCATTTGGCAAGCCAAGTGCTGCAGCCACCCTTCTGATTGCAGCTTCTCGAGATGCTTTTGTCTTCATTTTTCTAAGCAAAGGGATAACACCATCAATTACACGGTCTATTCCATTTGGATCTAAACCATATTGTTCGATAAAGACCTTCAGCTGTGTAAAAATGAGCGGCTCAGCTTGGAGTATGGCTTCTTCAAGTGCTTCAGGACCGTGTGCTTGTAAATATTCGTCGGGATCTTTGGCATCGGTCAATTCAATCCGACGAGCGCCAATGCCATTTTCAAGAAATAATGGCAGCGAACGGCTCACGGCACGCGTTCCGGCTGCATCCATATCAAATAAAGCGTAAACTGAAGCACTGAGTGGACGAACAATTTGTAAATGTTCCTCGGTGAGCGCTGTTCCACAAGTTGCTATCGTCTCTGTAAAGCCGGCTTGATGCATTGAAATGACATCAAAATACCCTTCAACCAAAATCAATCTATTTTTTCTTTGTATGCTGCCCCTGGCATGCGACAAACCATACAGAACGGATGATTTTTTATAAATGTCGCTTTCAGGCGAATTAATGTATTTTGCAGTGTTGTCCTGACCAGGCATACATCTGCCACCAAATGCCACTGGTTGACCCTGCGAGTTGAGGATGGGAATCATTATCCGCTGTCTGAAAAAAGCATAGATCCCTCTTTGCTTTCGCTCACTGTCCCGGTACTTTGCAAGACCAGCGTTCACAAGAACATTCTCTCCAAATCCTTTACGATGCATGTGTGAAATAAACTGGTGCCCATTTCCAGCGTACCCCACATTAAACTTTGATATGTTTTGAGCGCTTATTCCTCGTCCCAAAAGATACGACTTGGCATCCCTAGCTTCTTCCGTTGTTGGATTTAACAATCCATGATGAAAAAATGACATGGCTTCAGCACAGGCATCAAGAATAGACCCTCTTGTTTTACGACGCTGCTTTGCTTCTTTACTTTCGGCTTTGAGCACCACCCCACATCGAAGGGCCAATTGTTTCAAGGCAGTCGGAAAATCAATGCTTTGCGTGTTCATCACAAATCGAAACAAATCACCCCCCTCGCCGCAACCAAAACAATAGTAAAAACCTTGGCTTGGATTCACTGTGAATGATGGAGTGTCTTCTTGATGAAATGGACACAGTCCCAACAAACGGCCACCTGTTCCAGGCTTGAGGGTCGTGACCTGTGAGACAACTTCTTCGATGGGTATCCGTTGTCTGATCTCTTCAACAATGAAACGATCTGCCATTAAAGCGAGCCTTCTGGTACATCTAGATAATCTGCAAATCGACCAATTCGTGCTCCAACATTTCTTAGTTTATCGACAAGCCCGTCATAGCCACGGTCAAGATGATAAACTCTTAGTACTTGGGTCTGACTTGCCGACGCAAGTCCAGCCAATACCAAAGAAGCAGAGGCTCTTAAGTCTGTCGCCATGACTGTCGCACCCGACAAATGTTGTACGCCATTTACAATCGCACTTCGTCCATTGACCTCAATTTGGGCACCCATTCGAATCAGTTCAGGCACATGCATAAATCGGTTTTCGAATATGGTTTCAGTTAGTACTGATTGACCAGCAGCGATGGTCATTGCAGCCATCCATTGGGCTTGCATGTCTGTTGGGAATCCCGGAGGTGGTTCAGTGGTCACCGATACTGGCTTTAGAGGCTGAGTCTTTTTCACTTCGACCCAATCTTCGCCGTGTGACACTTCAAGTCCTGCTTCTTTCATTAAATTCAAAAGAACCATCAATTCTTTTACAGGCGCATGCTCTATCCGGACTTCACCGCCAGCCATTGCTGGAGCCAAAGCATATGTTCCAGCCTCAATACGATCGCTCATAATGGCAAAAGGTTGACGAGCTGGTCTTAAGCCTGGAACACCATCTACTTCAATAACAGAGGTACCCGCACCCTTTATTCTGGCCCCCATTGCAATTAAATGGTCCGCAAGATTAACGACTTCTGGTTCCGCTGCTGCATTGTGAATGGTCGTAATGCCATCTGCAAGTACTGACGCCATTAAGATATTTTCAGTTCCAGTTACGGTTGGCATATCCAGTTGAATTTCTGCCCCTTTTAAACTGTCAACTCGACCATGAATATACCCGCCTGACAATTCAAACTTACAGCCAAGAGCTTCTAATCCTTTTAAGTGTTGATCGATTGGGCGAACACCGATCGCACATCCACCTGGTAGTGATACTTTTGCCTGCCCTTCTCTGGCCAACAAAGGACCGAGCACCAAAACACTGGCTCGCATTTTGCGAACAAGATCATAAGGCGCTTCTGAATAGCTAATTCGGGAAGAATTTATGCGAGCAGTCTGTGAATAAGAGCGTTCGTGATCCGCTTCCGTAAGAGATGGGCATCCAATCCGACCAAGCAGCGAAAGTGTTGAAGAAATATCCGCTAGCCTTGGAATGTTGGTCAGACGGTGTTCTCCAGGTGCCAATAAAGTGGAAACGAGAATGGGCAGCGCAGCATTTTTTGCGCCAGAAATTGGAATACGACCTGATAGTGGTTGACCGCCTTCAACAACGATTTTATCCATTAAATTGATACCTCAACAAAAAAAATACACATTTTCCGATACCTTTAAGGGGTCATACATGAACAATCACCTCAGAGTGGGTTAAAATTGTCACTAAGTGTCTCAGGATTCCAATACACCACCCAACCCACCTTCAAACCAGAACTTGGTCCCCGCAGGTCAGTATCGCGGCCAAGACCTATCTGGTCTAACCGCATTTTCTTTATCACTATCAGAGTGTGATTTCACACAATCAGAGCTCACTCAGGCGAATTTCTCGCAATCTGATCTTAAAGATGCCCAATTTGACGCAGCTCGATTGAGAGCTTCACAGTTTGTTGGGGCAATATTACATCGAGTATCTGCACGGTTGGCGGACTTTGAAAACGCAAACTGCTCAAATGCTGACTTTCTACAAGCTAACCTGACTTCAGCAGTATTTTTTAATGCCAATTTGCAAAATGCATCTCTACGAAACGCTCATTTACAGCATGCTGATTTAAGAGATGCCAATTTGTTTAATGCTGATCTGAGCCATACCGTACTCGATGGCGCAGATCTGGCTGGCGCAAACATTGAAGGTGCACAACTTAATCACATCAAAGCCAAAGGTGCGAGAATACACGGGTTGCAATGTACGCCAGAACAGCGGACCATTCTGCTCGCTGCAGGTGCATATGAGGGTCTCCCCCCCCTCTTTGCACGAATTCAGTCAAATTCTGAAAGTCTCATTCGTAGAATAAGCACGCTATTTAAAGCAGATACAACAGAGTCAGATGGCACCGGTACTGAAGAAGACACCGTAGACACCAAAATAGATTTGTTGTCACAATGGCAACAGCAATTTAAGGAATGGCAAGAGCGGCAGAAAAACTTAAAGCTCAGAAGAGAAGAAGAGGAAGAGTCATGGCGCGCCAAACAGGAAGCTGATCGTTTAAAGCACTTACAACGCCGATTGGACAAAGAAAACAAACGCCGCGCTGAAAAAGAGAAAGAAGATCGTCTAAACCGACAAAAAAAGGCAATCAAAAAACAAACCAAAGCTCGAAAGCAACAAATGGCTCGGCTAAACCGTGAGCTAAGGCGTATACGAAATCAGTCCCGTTCTTCTCCGATTTTCAATCGACTACAATCTAATCAATTTGATCCAACTACGGATGCCAAAGCCATTGCCTTAAAAAAAGCATCAGATGACGCTTATCAGGCTGCTGAATCGGCCTATGAACATGAAACCGACCTTCAGGGCTCAATACTTGACCATCCTGATGCCCCTCGACATCAGGAAATGCTCGAAGCCGCTGAAACACAGACTCGACAGAAGGCTCAAATGGCCATTGCGGCCGAAACGGCTTATTTTGACTATCTAGAAGCCCAAAAAGCCATGTTTGCTGAAGCGGCTATTGAAGCATCTGAACAGGAAAAGGAAAGACAGCGTCAAGCAGAGCGCATTGCTCAAGAACAAGCAGTGGCTGCAGCTGTTTTGCGTGAAGAAGCAGAACAAAGAGCCAGACTCAAAATACAAAACTTTATCTTTCAGAGCGAAAAGAAACAATCTGCACTGAATAATGCTGAACACATTGCCAAAAGGTCTCGGGAACAAATCCGAGCGGCCAAGGCTGCAGAAAGAGCTGAACGGTTAAGACAAGAAACTGAGTTGAAAAGATACCAAGCCGAACAATCTCGGTTTGACGCACAAGTTCGGGATAATATTCCAGATACAGACTCTCCCGTCCCGAACTCGTTGCTTAAAGATCTCGACAGTCTCCTTAATGAACAAGCCTCACAATTAAAGACACTATCCGACGCAAATGCGACGGTATCTAAAGAAGGCATCCTCAGCCCTTCAATCAGTGATTTGTTCGAAAAGGCCAACGAGAACTTAGAGAAGCCAGAGGCACGGCGAAACAAATCAGATGCAGAGAATCAAGACTTCATTGACCCTTCTGATACCGAACCTCATGTGCCAACTTTGTTCGCTCGCAGCATTGAAGCGAGCGCAGCATCATTGTCCTCATCAGAAGACCAAAGGTTGTCATCTCAAATTGGTGAATCTAATCAGTCAGAATCAAACAAAAGGTCGCAAGACAGGTTGAAAGCCCTTCTTAATGAGTATGCTCAAACTTCAGAAATTGACATGGACAAACACAGTTCTTCGTCACCTGAAGAACATCAAATCTCTCAAGAGGAGCTACCACCTGATCCTAACCAATCGCTACCGGAAATTAACGAGTCTCAAAATGAAATTGAAGTTCCATTTAATCTGCCGGAAGGCATCAATGAACTCGAAAGCCGTACCCAATCCAACGAAGACACGCCACCAATCGAGACTGATGACACAAACTCAGATTCTGCAACCCTTTTAAAATGGGCTGATTACAACACTGCCTTTCTTTTAAATTCAAAAGAGTGGGCACTCATCTCTGCCGCTGACAGTCACCTCAAAACACAGATTGATCAACTGAGTCAAAGCAATCACCTTGAAGATCTTAAAGAAATACTGTCTCAAAATGATCGTTCAGCTCCAGAACTTGACCTTTACCGTCTGTTTCAAATCCCAAAGGAAACCGACTCGCCATTTCAGCCTCAGGATGCTCCAGAAGAAACCCTTAATGACAACATTGGTTTACAAGAGCAGTCAAACTTTGACACATCAGCGTCAGATATGGCCACTAATTCTGAATCGCTCGATATCATCAACCCGAACACTTTATTGCCTGAGACCCCACTCGACATATTCGATAAAATTGAACAGTCATTTGAAGAGGAACAGATTGAAGCACCTGATTTCACCAACTTGGCTTATCTTCTGCTTGAGTCCAATCAACTTCAGCAGCGGTTAATCGATGAGCTAAATGAGACTCAAGCCCAGTTTGAACAAAAGAAAATTGAAGCAGAGCGGGAAAAAGCACAAGAAGCCGATGCACGCAAAGCCGTCGAATTGGCTCAGAAAGCATTGGACACGCAGCGAAAACTTCTGAATAAAGAAGCAGAAAGTCAGTCTGAGTATTTAAAACGCCAAAGGTCTTTAATCGAACAACAAGCCAAACTTGAAGCCCTTTCAGAAGCAGAAGAGCAGAAAAAATTAGACAAACTTAAGGCGGCTCAAAAAGCGCTAGACGATGCAAACCTTGCTAAAGAAAGACAAGAAAAGCGTGTGGTTGAAGCACAAAAGAATGCTTATGAACGCTTAAGATCACTACAAAATGCTGAAATCAACCGCAACCGTGCACTCAAAGACGCCGAGATTGCTGCTCAAAAACACAGAGAAGCTCAACTTCGACTTCAATCAGAGACTGAATTACGGCGTCAAAAAGAAGACAAAGCCCGTGCCAAAGCTGCATTAGAGGCCCAACAACAAGCCAAACAAAGAGTTTCCTTGACGCTCAACAAACTGGCCCTGGAACAACAAAAGAGGACCAGTGCAGAAGCCAAAGCTCTACAAGCAGCAGAAGCTGTAAAAAGAGCTCTGGAAGCAGAACGAGCGGCCAAACAAGCACTAGAAGCTGAACGAATCGAATTGGAAACCAAAGAAGCTCGTCTTAAGCAAGAGGAAGAAAGACGATTGGCAGAAGCCAAGTTGGCATTACAGCGCCAAGAAGCAGAACAACAAGCCGCACTTAAGAGACTTTCCGACACACTCTTTGCAGAAGCAGAGGCCCAAGAAGATGCAGAAGCTCAGCAGAAAGCTAGACGGGAAGCCGAAGCCCGTACCCGTGCACTTGAAGCCCAACAGCAGTTAGAACGAGAGACAGCAATAGCCAAGCAAAAGCAGGAAACTGAGGCACTTGCAAAACAAAAATTAGAAGCCAAAGCAGAAGCGGAGGCGCGGAAATCAAAAGCGGAAAGTCTTGCCGAACTGAGACAGAAAAGTTTATTACAACAACAACGTGCGGCACAAGCCGCCGAACTTGTTGCTCGGCAAACCAAGATTGAAATGGCAGCAAAAGCAGCCGCTGAACGAGCTGAGCTTGAGCGTAAAGAGGTTGAAGCTCGACTTGAGCTTCTGACCAAGCGATTGTATGACCGACAAACAGCTCGAGATCAGCGATTAGAGAACCGTACAGAAGCGTATTACCTTGAACAAAGCGAGGCTAACCGCTCTGCTCTGCTTCAGCGGCTTGAAAGCAACTCAATTGAATCGAGTGAACTTAATCCAGTCGCTACTCTCCCATCAATGGAAAGCCCTTTCCAAAAGAAATGGTACAAAAGCACTGACTTTTTGGCACGGTATAGTCCAAATCTTGCAAATCGCCTAGACACCCTAAAAGAAGATCTTGAGACACGGTTTGCTCAGCGGAAATCAGCGGCATATCGGGAACGAGAACGCCAAGAATATGAAAACAGGATTGCTAAAGCTGAAAGAGAAAGGGTTGAGCACAACGCCAGAATAAACCGGCTTAGAGGTCTACAGGCCAGCGCTGAACGAGAGGCTGAACAAGCGTTAATTGCGGCCCAAAAAGAAGCACTTCAAAAGGCCG
>JAYYJC010000481.1:0-10000 GCA_036146655.1 Myxococcota bacterium
ATAAGGTTCGGTCAATCCAATAGACTTGGATTCAGAACCGAATTTTTTTACAATCCAAATGAGGGTACAAGCGCACTTGTTTCCACCACCATTTCTTGGTGAGCTAATATTGTATTTGTTTGGCACTGGCACTCGTAGTAGTCGGTGACAAGAAGCACAATTCATCACACAATTTAAAACACCGAGCCAGAACATGACATTAATCTGTACTGAATTCCATATACTCAACATTTAAAGAACCAACATGAAATGTACGACTGCTTGCAATGACTACAGATTATCGTAGCAATCATCATGAAGGTTACTTTAAATTAAAATGGAAGACACAAAGATGTCTATGTACTCATCCACAAAAGGTTAGAATCCAGCTTCAAGACTCAGCGCATAAGTTTGACTGCATTGTGACGCATCAACGCCCACATACTCGAGTCCTTGCTGAACATACTCTGAAATGGTTGGAAAGGTGACAACCGCTGTTCCGTCAAGAGAGGTTTCATCAAACAAAGTGCCTGTGAAGACGATCGCATAAGTCCAACCATAGGTTCCCAAGTCATAATCTATGGGGGTTACAGACTGAGTTTCACAAGCGAAACTTGAGCCGTTAATATCACAACGAATGGGTCCTGCAGCGCCATAAGAGTTGGCCTCAATTTCAAATCCATTTGATCCACCAGATACAGTGAAGTCAGAGGGCAAGAGGGCATCTGTTCCCAAACCAAAAAACTGAAGCAATGCCGCATCCCATTCACAGGGATCATCGATGAGTGAAGCAGTGGCAACATCCCAAGTACCAGAGACAACCGTTGCAGTGGTGCCATCCGAACTGTCTGAACCCTCAGAACCATCTGAACCTTCAAAATTAGCCCCTGTGTCTCCTTGTTCAATTAGATCATCATCCGAACCATCGAAATCACCATTGGTAGATTCAAGTTCAATTTGGGGAACATCACATGCTGACAATGCAAACAGGCTGAGGATTGAAAAACGCATTACAAACTCCTTGGGGTAAGATTTGGCCTCGTAGTACCCCAAAACGATTTCTTGCCAAACAAAAAAAATGAACGCCGTTGTAAAGTAAAATTCAAATATTACAGCAATAGCCGAGAGTTATTGTCTTTTACCTCAAATATATCTACTGAAGAGTTGATTATAGGTCTGATCTGTATCAATTAGAAAATTCAGGTGCTATTGAGATCGGCTACTCGATTCCTTTTCACCTTCTCTTGAGAACTGTTCTGCTTTGGCGATTGACTGAGGCGGACTCACTCCCAAAAACTGATGAAGCTCCTTCATGACATTCCGCTCAAGCTCGTGTGTTCGCTTGTCGGCTCTGATCACGAGCTGGGCGACTTTCAAAATAAATTGACTGAGTGGCTCAACCAGTGTGGAATCAACCGCTCGGACAGTCTCCATGAGTTCTGAGAGTTTTGAAAAGCTCGCCGTCCCAGAAAAAAGCGCTTCGAGATCAATCTTCTCAAACTCCCCATCACTGATGTTTTGACGAGCGACATCTTTCTGCCCATCCATTAGTGAAATCACTCCATACAGCGGAATGATCTCGATCAAACGCGCAGAGCGATCTGCACTTGCACAGATCTGTGTTACCGCACTCAACCCATCCTTGAGCTGTACCAGCAATTCTGTCACCTTGGCTTCATCAGGGTGTGAATTCAACTGTTCTACTACAGTCTCTGCCAGCTGGATAGACTGATCAAAAATCCATACGCCATGTTCCAAGTCTCTGATGCGACAGTCCACCAGCGTCAGTCCGCTCGCATTCAAATCCTTTTGCTCGTTGGAAATCAGTTGATCGCCCCACTTGTCTCTGAAATGATTGTTTAAAATCTGCCACAGGTCATACAGGAGGCGAAGCCCCACCATGCCGAGTGGTCCGTAAATCGCTATTAAGGCGTGGATCGGCTCTACAAAAGCCAACACTTCGGCCTTAACATGCCCAAACCACCAAAATGCCATCGCCGACATGACAGACAGCATGGCCATCACCGTTGGAATCAACCGATAGCCAGAATAGTATAAATGGGCGCCGAAAGGACCAAGCAGCATCAACCAGAGCGCAGTTGATTTCAATGACCGTGCCACTCGAACCACAATACGCCGATCCAAAATGAGATCATCGCCTTGCCAAAACTGTATCTGCAACATTGTCTTTTTAGTGTGTGTGTGGTCGAAGTCAGGGCCCACAGAAAGATCAATTTGCTCACTCTGCTTTTGTTTTGACTCTAAGCGCTCTGGCTCAATGACGACTGTTGACCCCTCCGAATTGGGATGGTGAAGAATAAGCCCAGTTCCATGTGCTTCCACGGTCACTCGAAACGGCCGTTCATGAGCGGTTCCATAGATCAATTCACTGTTGCTTTGGAGGACAAAGGAAATGTTCTCTTTTTTACGGGGTGAGAGCTCCGTACAGACTGAAAGCTCATCGATGTGGACTGGGCGCTGAACCTTCCATTGATTGGAAACCGTGCGATATCCATTGAAGACATCTGGCAATGTGATGTCTGCCTCTGCGGAGAGCACATCTCCATGAGCAAAGTACGATCGTATCTGGGTATCAATCACCTCATCAAAAACCGCACCTGGTGCAAGCTCCCCCAATTCGACAACCAGTGGATTGGGAAAGAAGTCTCTCGCATCAATGGTCAGGACCGCCCCAGCTGGAAATGTCAATCCACCCGTATTTTGAATACGGGCCGTCATGGTCACGGTTTTTCCGGGAGAAAAAACTCCCTCCTGCAAAGTACCCCGCTCTTCAAGAGTGAGTTCCAAAGACAGATGATAATTCACAGATGCTTCTTCTTCATGGCCATCGGGATAGCGAACTCTGTATTGCACTTGACCGGCCTTACCAGCACGGCCACTTCGGCCACTTGAGCCAGAAGACCCGTCGTTGCCTGAGTACCCGCTTGACCCAGAAGACCCTCTCGAACCAGAACGGCCTCTGCTGCTGAAGTCCTTACCAGATCCTCCGGAACCCCCACGGCCACCTCGACCTCCCGAACCGCCTCGACCACCACGGCCAGCGCGTCCAGCAGCACCCGCCATACCAGCTCGACCGGCATCGGCTTTGAGTGAGATGAGACTTAGAAGATCAGGCCGTGAGGTGGTGAGTGTGACATTTCCAGAATCACCACCATCACCACCATCGCCACCATCGCCGCCATTTCGACCATCGCCACCATTGCCACCATCGCCGCCATCGCCGCCATCACCACCGCGGCCACCTCGACCTGAGCTGGAAGAACTGCCCGTTCGACCATCGCCACCGTCGCCACCTCGGCCCCCATCACCCCCATCACCACCGGCACCACCGGCACCACCGGCGCCACCATGACCGCCAGAGACATCAAAGCAGCTTTGGCTGTGTCGCTCAAGCGCAAACGATGAATCATTGTCGATAAGAAGCCGGACATCATTCCCATGTTCAAGGAGCTGGAGTGCTGCATTTTTTCCATCTGTCGCATCGGTCCCATTTGAACCATCAGTCCCGCTTGAAATCGCATCCGATCCATTGGAACCATCCCGGCCATTTCCGCCAGTCGAACCGGAATAACCAGAAGAACCACTGGCGCCGTTTCTTCCGTCGAAACCAGAATCACCATGCCGACCATCTTTGCCTCGATGCGTTGTGATGTGCACTGCCATGTCTGGACCCGTTCCCCTGCTTTTTCTGCAATAAATCCAGTATACTCAAATGCAACCGTCTAAAGGACGAGAAGACATGTTTTTAAACCAAATTTCTACCCTATCTGCCAAGCTTAGCAATGGTACAGCCTCTGAACGGAATGCCATTCTACGCCAATTGGATGTCCTGCACCGTGCCGACTATGCCGGCCTACCCCTTCGCCAAGTGGATTTCCAGTCAACCCCTGAAGACAGTCAATTACTTGTCGAAGAGTTCGAATTTCAGGGGAAATGGCTCTTAATACTTATGGAGCATCTGCGAGAGCTCACCTTCGATGAACGGAAAACCATCGGACCACTCCAAGCTCCTTATACATCAGAATCCGTCACTGAATACCTTCAGAAAATCAAAGACACTAAGGAAAATAGACCCCTCAATGGATTCTTGACACGGTTTCAACACACCCCCGACTTACACACTGAAGCTCTGCTTCAGGAAGAATACTGTCGACAAGTTCAGAACCCAAATAAAACCATTACCTGCGGAACAGACAGCTTGATGCATCAACTCCGCTACATTCCAACAGGGCAATTTGAGATGGGGGCCTTAGCCTCAGATCCCAATGCACTGTATACCGAAAGACCCATCCACACCGTCGTCATTCCTACTCCATTTTGGATGGGAATCACTCCGGTAAGCCAGAAACTCTACACTTCGGTCATGAAAGACAATCCGAGCCAGTACCCTATCGACAATAATCCGGTCGACAATGTGCGATGGATTGATGCCATCGTCTTCTGCAATCGATTGAGCCGGCTAGAGGGCCTGACACCCTGCTATCCAATTTTTTCCGCATTTGAAAATAGATTGCTGAAAGTCACCAAAGAGGTTGCAAGCCTTTTAGAAACTGCGCTCAACATGACACCAGAGCCTCGATCGAATGGATACCGCTTGCCCACAGAGGCCGAATGGGAATATGCCGCCAAAGGCAACCAAAATAGCCTCTATGCGGGTTCTGACCAGATCGGCGAGGTGGCTTGGTATCATGACAACAGTGCCCAACAAAGCCGTCAGAACGGCCAAAAAAAGACCAACGCCTTTGGCTTATTTGACATGAGTGGCAATGTCTGGGAATGGTGCTGGGACAGCTGGACCGGTGGACCTTATCCCATGCCTACAAGCCAATATGTGGTTCATCGCCTTTCTCAGTCAAATGGAAAAAAGCGAATCTGCAGGGGTGGGAGCTGGTATGACAGCGCTGAAGCATGTCGAGTTACGCATAGACTGGCAAGCTCCTCTCTGACAAAAGACCCAGGACAAGGCTTTCGGGTGGTTCGAAATGTCATTGGTGCTTCAAAAGACCAATAGTGGCTTTGATTTTGACCGCACCCAATCCATGCCAACCCAAAAGCGTTATGGTCTAGTGAATACATTTTGTCGAGTGTAAAACCATGACCAAATCTGGGGTCATCCGAATGATGCTTGCCCAAATCGCCTTCACGGCGATGGTTACCTTTGTAAAAATTGCACGGCAAGAACTCAGCACATTTGAGGTAGCCTGCTGGCGCTCAATGATCATTCTTCCCTTCATGATGCTGTGGCTCCATAAGCAATCTTGGAGAGTCTCTTCTCCCAAGACTTTATTCTGGCGTGTGACTTTGGGTTTTTGTGCATTGTCAAGCTTTTTCGGGGCAGCCAAGGGAATTACAATCGCAGACCTCTCTCTCATTTCAAAGCTGCAACCGATCTTTGTGGCCATTCTGGCCCCAATTGTTATCGGCGTGGGCGAAAAACCAGACCGGTGGCTCTGGATTCTAATGTCAGTGGCCATGTTTGGATGTGTCCTCTTGCTGGCACCCTCACTCCAAGTGGGAAATAGCTTTGGCTTACTGGCCGTCTCTGCTGCACTTTTCTCGGGTGGGGCACATATCTGTTTGCGGCTTCTTAAAGATGAATCCCCCATGGTGGTGGTGCTCTGGTTCCAAATTGGGACGGCAATTTATGGAGCATTGTGCACTTGGCTTACCATTGGTTACCTCCCACTGCCACCATCACACCTATGGGGTGTGCTTCTCGGGGTGGGTGTCTTTGCCATCATCGGACAATGGTTAATGACAAGTGCCTATAAAGTCGAAAAGGCACCCACCGTTGCTGCAGCATCATACATCGGCCCTGTTTTTGCGGTTTTTGCAGATGTCTGGACTTTCTCAGACTGGCCGACTCCCATAGGCGTCGGAGGCGGTCTCTTGGTTGTGGGTTCAGGACTGTGGTTGCTCAAACTCAGCCAAAAACAAAATTGACATCGGGAGCTTCCACTGTAGAGAAAGGTGACAAGCATGGAATAAACCGATGATCACACTCCTTCTTGCCCAACTGGGCTGCATACACACACCAACGCAAACCGTTTCTCCCGTGACAATGCCATGGATCGCCACAGAAGAACAAGAACATCCACTTGTGGGGCAATGGTGGTCCACTACAGAGAAACGCTTTCTCACCGAGGCTGAAGTTCAACAGTTGGTCAGACAATCCCACTATGTGTTGTTGGGAGAGCAACACGACAACCCAGATCATCACAGTCATCAAGCCAAAGTGGCGTACTGGGCTACAAAAGCGCGTCCCTCATCTGTCATCGCCTTTGAAATGCTCAACGATCCACAAAAAGTCAAACTTGCAGATTTCAGCAACACAAGCCGCTTGGCCATTAGTCTAGACTGGGCGAACAGTGGGTGGCCATCATTTGAATATTATGCCCCCATATTCGATGTGGCATTGGCACATCAGAGCACCATTCTGGCAGCCAATCCAAGCAAAGAAGACATTATGGGCACAATGACAAACGGCATGACGCATCCAGCACTGACCACCATTGATGTCACCCGCCCGTTTCCAGAGAATCTACAATCCGAGCTCAATCAGGAAATCATTGATTCTCACTGTGGGTATGCCAATCCGGAAATGACGGAGATGATGTCGACGGTTCAACGGTTCAAAGATGCTTGGATGGCACATCAGCTTCTTGAACATGGTTCTGAAAATGCCCCTGCCGTTCTCATCGCTGGTTCAGGTCATACCCGTAAAGACAGGGGCGTTCCATGGTATTTTAATGAAACGGAAAAGAAAAATAGTCTCGTCATTGCCTTTCGAGAGGTTACGGCGGAAGTGAATCAGGCAGGCGCCTACGGACCATCTGAGGCGGATATTTTGTATTTTACCCCTCAAGTTGCCCGAGAAGATCCCTGCATTGCTTTTCAAGAATCCTTAGAAGCAATGCATCATCCGCAATCCGCCCCAAAGAATAAAGACCCTGAACCCGAAATTACACCATCGGGCGAGGATTAAGCTATGTTGTAAGTATGCTTCATTTGACAATCCTTCAATTCATTTTCACGATGAGTGACATCGTTATTACCGATCAATATCAAATGGTGATTCACTGCACACCGCTCATCACTGACATCATGATCATCCAGAAGGAGAGAGACATTCGGATGGATGCCATGCAGGATGCCTCTCTGCGGCATAAAGCAGAACACATGTCTCGTGAAACCCATATGCATTTGTTTGAAAAATGGCATCGTATCGAGGCAAGTTTGAGAAGCACGGCAAACGGACTGTACATTCAAGCTGAATCAGAAAGCTGTCTCTAGCTGCATTACTGTGGTGGTCATTGTGTGCTTGAAGCGCAGAGTCTAACCATCAGTTCTGGGAGAAGGACTTCTGCCCTGCCTTTAAGCCAATTTATATTGGGAATATCCGGATGACATGGGTCCACAACCCAAACCGGAAAGCCATTGTGAAAGGCAAATTCAAGAATGCTGCTTGTAATCCCGACAGAAAAAGAAGTTCCAATGCACAAAATCATATCCACCAATGACAACTGCTCAGGAAGTTCGTGATATCGATAATCACTGTGGGCTGTATAGTATTCATCGAACCAAAGCACATGTGGCCTCAAAAAATCCCCGCATTCTACGCACTGTGGGATGGACTCAGTTTTTGGATGTTCACGGAATTGAGCGATCAGATTTGTCGGAAAAGGAATGCTTCCATGGGGCTCACCATATCGACAACCTGTGGTACCACAACGAAGGCGACGAACCGTACCATGGACTTCGAAGAGCGCTTGACTACCCGCATCTCTGTGAAGGCCATCTATGTTTTGAGTCAACAGCGTAAAATTTAGATGATGTTTGGCACACCATTCCTCCATATCAACCAATGCATGGTGGGCAAGATTGGGTTGTTTTCCGAAAAGAGTGGAGAATCGATCAAGATACCAAGACCATGAACCCAAGACATCTGACCTGAAATAGGCATAAGTCCCTTTCTCTGTCACATCTTTGTTCCAAACGGCCTCAGGATCAGTCCCTCGGAATGGGGCAATTCCAGATGCCACTGAAACACCTGCGCCAGTTAGGACCAAAATCCCCTTTGACTGAGTGATTTGGTGTACCAGGTTTTTCATCTGTTTCATCCTAGACCCACCGTCCAAAGAATGCGTATGCGTTGTAAACCATGAAAAGTCGACATTGCACATCAAAGACATTCTGTGCGGATCTTCTCAAGAATTTAATTAAATGTGCCACATTAAACAGCCGATAACATCTGTGGAGTTAATTATGAAAGCATTCTTCTATGGTGTCATATTCGGATTTTTATTGTTTCCAAATACAGCACACACCGATACAATTGATCCCAGACTGGTTATCGAAAATCAAATAACCCCCCAAACATCGCACACAAATAGCCGAAGCAAGTAAGTTCGACTTAAACCTGTTAGGTTTAGTTCCCGTATTTGACTGAGCATCCGTAGGGCTTAGGGCTAGCATTGGGTACCGGCTGGCCTGCTTTCAAGGCCTCAAGGGTCACAGATAAATGTGACACAGGGTCTCCTTTCTTTTTTCCCATCGGTGCATTGTCCAACGCCCCATTGAATACAAGAACGCCATCAGGGTTCACCACCGCCACTTGGGGGGTCGTCTTTGCCTCATAGGATTGTCCCACCTCACCGGTGGGATCCATTAAAACAGGATAAGAAATCTGCCATTTCTCTACCGCTTCACGGTTCTCTTCGGGATCGGTGCCTTGCTTTCCAGGGGCACCAGAATTGATTGCAAGCCACACAATGTCATCTCCAAGCCACTTTTGGGCTTCTTGACGGATGACGCCTTCGCCATGCGCATATTTTACGAACGGACAACCTGGATTAAACCATTCCAATATAACTGTCTTACCCCGAAAATCTGATAACTTTACAGCTTTGCCAGTGATGCTTGTTAATGAGAAATCTGGTGCTTTGGCACCAATTTCTGAGGCCAATGCCATCGTCACACCCAAAAGAAAACCCAACATATTTTACTCCTCTGAAGTAAAGATAATAATCTTTTCCTTACCCTGTTTTTCAACCCGTACAACCAGCTTCTCGCTTTGGGGGATGGGCAAAGGACCTTTTAATTGCCACCGTTGTCTCCAAAACCCCGAAGTGACGACAGGTTCGAGCGACAATGCTTCAAGTTCAGCCGTTGGAAAAAACTCAATGCGGGCTTGTGGGGAAACTGCCAAGACAATCGCCCATCCCTCTGAATGATGCGGGAAGGCAGTGGTATTGGTGTTGCGATTCCATTCTTGTTGAACAGTGGAGATGCTGCGATTTGGGAGCGCATTAAGTGGACCGCGATGCTCACCGGGGATGCAGGTGTCTTCTCGACACGAAAGCCAACTTAGGGTGACCACATCGCCAGTTTGACAATTTCCAGTACCAAAGAGGCGCACTGAACCTTCATATCCGTAATTAATGATGCCACCAGGCATTGTAAATCGGTGTGGAGGCGCATAAACTGTGTCAACCACGCACTCTCCTGAAAACTCTGTTGGATATCCGGACTGGCCTGGATTCTCCCAGTAAATATGCCAACCGTCTTCGATGTTGATTTGAGCCACAGCGATTTGCTCACCACTTGAAACCGTCATGGCAAAAAGCGACACCTGAACCAAAGAGTCCATTGCTAGTTGGCCGGTGACGGAGATTTGGGATCAATGGCATCTTGCAAATCAGTGGGTTCAGAAAGACCATCGAAGTGCTTTTTCATGCGTTTACAGTACTTTCTGAGCTGTTTTGGACCCTTGGTCTCATGGATGGGACAAAATTCCATCTTGACCGGATTTTTATTGGTGTTGAGTGCTTGAATCCGGTCAAGTTCAAGAATGGGTCTAAAGTCTTCAATTTGATTGTCATCAAGACCCAGTTTTTCAAGTTTTTGTAGGGACTTAACGGTCGAAATGTCCGTAATGGCATTGCCATCGAGACGGAGCACACGGAGCTGACTCAGCGGCTCGAGCGGACCAATGTCTTGT